>CAMOYW010000098.1 GCA_946630405.1 uncultured Clostridia bacterium
TAATTCTTGTTATTATCGCTTTTTGTAAATGACAAGTTCGGGGTTCTTTCCGCCTTTTTCATAGGTGCAGACCAGAATAAAATCCATATTCGCCAGCACGCCGAAGCAGCGTTCATCTCCGAACTCGCTTTCAAGCTGATTGCCAAGATAGGTCGTGTTATCGTCAAGAAATTTTGCGGTATTCCCATTCGGCAATATGTAGGATAGATTGACATAGCTGCCCACAAGAGCATTCAGCTTATTGAGTTTCGGCATACCCTCGATCTGCAATGAGTTGATCTCGGCGATCAGCTTTTGCTTGAACTTTTCAAACTCCCCACCGTCCGAAAGCTGATCATATCGCTTCCAGTAGTCAAGCTGCGGCAGAGTTGCTTTCAGATATTCTCTGACTTCTTCCTCGGAATGTTCGGCGCTTACCATGTTTTTTACGCATATCTCGATCAGGTCATCCATATTGCTGTACATATATTTACCGTCGGAATAGCACCATTTGCAGTAGTCCTCGTTAAGTGAGCCGTCTTTCTCGTGACTGATAATGCTATCGTCAAGAGGCATACCACAGCACTGACAGATCAGCTTTCTCGGAGAACCCAGCAGCGTATTGATGGACACATCAAACAGTTCAGAAAGTAATTTCAGCGTTTCCGTATTCGGGACTGTTTCACCTGTTTCCCAGCGGCTTACTGCCTGCCGTGTAACAAAGATTCGGTTTGCAAGTGCTTCCTGTGACATACCGCTCTTTATTCGCAGTTCTTGAATTATATTTTTTGTTTCCATATTATCACCTCTTCTATATCATAATACATATCATAACATTACACAAGCAACCGTCTGTTGCTTGCATGCCGTCCAACTTCGACAATAAGCCTCTGCTTTCTTCCGCCCTTTTTTAATCATAAACACTAATAAATATGATAACATATTTAACCTTTATTATCAATTATTATTCTTTGTATTTTGCGTTGTTTCAAGAAAATCGGTTGCTGTCTTATGTGTTATATGCTATAATTGTGTAAATAAATGTTTTACTTGGGAACGAAAAGACGGAGTCGGTGTTTGTCAGATAAGCTTTATGTCGAAGATGAGTTTTATCGGCTGTGTGGGAGGCACATTTACGACTTGCTTTAACCGGATGTTTTATGTGTCGTTCGTTTTCCTTTTGTGTATAAAGCGTTTTGGAAAACGGTATAATTGAAGTGATATAAACCGTTTTTTATTATATTTTCATCAATAAGAAAGGATAAGGATATGAGGAAAGGGAAAATACGAATTTTTGCATTTGTTACGGCGCTTTTAACGATCCTCTCAAATGTGCTTTTGTCTGTATGTTTTTCGGAGCAAAAAAATGAAGAGGACAAAAGTTCCGTACACTGGCAGGACTATATCGGGAAAAGAATAGGTACGATCACGGGTACGCCGCTTGAGACCATAGCTATTGAAAACTTTAAGGGAAGTCCCATACTTTATTTTAACAACTATTCCGACCTGAGTGCGGCTTTGCTTTCGGGAAATATCGATGCTTATGTAGCGGATGAGGCGCAAATAAAAACCGTGCACTATGAACAGCCGCTTATCAGCTATATCCCCGAGCATTTTACTTCTGCGGACTATGCCTTTGCTTTCAGGAAAAACGACCCCGAATCGGCTGCCTTATGTGCCGAGTTTAACGCCTTTCTTGCAAAAATAAGAGCCGATGGTACTTTTGCAAAGATAGAAGAAACATGGCTCGGCACGGATGAAACCCTCAAAGTTGTAGATATGAGCGGACTTACGGGAAAAAACGGAAGCATAAATATTGCTACCACCTCCACAGATATGCCGTGGTCATATATAAAGGATAATAAAAATGTAGGCTATGATATCGACCTGATCGTCCGTTTTTGTCGTGAGAAAGGGTATTCTCTTAAAATAACCGATGTAGACTTTGCAGGAAGAATACCTGCCGTACAATCGGGCAAATGTGATTTTTCCACAGATATGAATGTTACTCTCGAAAGAGCTGAAGAGGTGCTTTTCTCCAACCCCACAGCAGGCGGTGGCGCAGTGCTGGCGGTAAAGACTGCCGACCTGGGAAAAGAAGCCCCCGCTGTCGAAGGAAGTTCTCCCGAATATACTTCCTTTGAAGAACTAAACGGGAAAACGATCTCGATGATCACGGGGGCACCCTTTGCGAATCTTATATCTTCTAAGGTCAAAAATGTAAAAGAATTCACATATTTTCAGACCGTGCCAGATATGATGCTGGGTGTAAAAAGCGGGAAAACGGATGCGGGACTTATAAACAATGCGATTGCGACTCTTATCGTGAATAAAGATCGCTCGATCGCTGCTTTTCCCGAACCCGTTGGGGAATCCCACTTCGGGTTTGGCTTTGCAAAAGGAGATAAAAGAGTCGAACTTTGGCAGAAAGCTTACGATTCCATACCGCAGTCAAAAAAAGATGAGATTTGGGATAAATGGACAGGTGCCGATGAAAGTGTAAAAACTGTGCCCGTTCAGGACTGGCCGGGTAAAAACGGTACCGTGACAGTTGCAGCCTGCGATAATCTTGAGCCTGCAAGCTATATGAATACCGAAAAAGAGCTTCTCGGATTTGATATAGAAATATTACTTACCATTGCCAAAGAGCTGGATGTACATGTCGATTTCGTACCTATGGATTTTTCGGCGGTCTTATCATCTATTTCCGCGGGAAAGGCAGATATAGCATGCGGTTCCATCATAATTTCCGATGAAAGAGAAGAAATAATGGATTTTGTGATATATCATCCTGCATCATTCGTTTTTATCGTGCGTGCGGCAAATTCCTCCGTACAGGGTGTGACGACAGATAATATCGCCGATAAGCTCGAAGGTAACAACTTTGAAACATTCTGCTCTTCATTAAAAGTCAGCTTTGAAAAAACGTTCATTCGAGAAGAGCGATATAAGCTTTTTGTTTCGGGTATAGTTACAACGCTGCTCATCACGGTTTTATCTATTATTTTCGGCACACTGCTCGGCTTTTTTGGATTTATGACATGCCGAAACGGAAACAGGGCAGCAAATGCCCTGGCGAAATTTTTCACATGGCTTATAGGCGGTATGCCCGTAGTCGTACTGCTTATGATACTTTACTATATTATATTCGCAAAATCGCAAATATCGGGTTCTGTTGTATCTGTTATAGCTTTTACTCTTGTTTTCGGCTCTTCCGTGTTTGAAATGATAAGAGCGGGAGTAGGTACTGTTGACAGAGGTCAAACCGAGGCTGCGCTTTCACTGGGCTATGGAGATATACGAGCCTTTTTCCGCATTGTTTTACCGCAGGCGCTTCCGCACTTTTTACCGAGATATAAGGCGGAAATAGTAGCCTTAATAAAGGCAACGGCTGTTGTGGGCTATATAGCGGTACAGGATCTGACTAAAATGGGAGATGTTGTAAGAGGAAGAACATACGAGGCATTTTTCCCTCTCATTGCCGTAGCGGTAATATATTTTGTTCTTGCCGGCATTCTTACCTCTATCGTAGGCAAACTGGAAGTAGGCGTAGATCCGAAAAGGAGAAAAAGAGAAAGCATTTTGAAAGGAGTGAACACCGATGATCGAGCTTAAAGGTATCACAAAGCAATACAGGGGTGTAACACCCCTTAAAGATGTATCCGTTACCGTAAACGAAGGTGATGTGATCTCGGTGATAGGTCCTTCGGGTGCGGGTAAATCCACTCTTATCCGTTGTATCAACCTTCTTGAAAAACCCACATCAGGGCAGATAATATTTAACGGAGAAGATATAACGGCAAAGGGTTACAATGTAAAAAAAGCAAGACGGAAAATGGGCATGGTATTTCAATCCTTTAATCTGTTCGGGCATCTGACCGTAATAGAAAATTTGATGCTTGCACCCATGGATCTGCTGAAAATAACAAAACAGGAAGCTTACGATAAAGGTATGAAGCTCCTTCACATGGTCGGAGTTGCCGATAAGGCGCTCTCCTACCCCGATGAACTGTCCGGCGGACAAAAGCAAAGAGTTGCCATAGCGCGTACACTTGCCATGGAGCCCGAGCTGATATTGCTTGATGAGCCCACAAGTGCATTAGACCCCACTATGGTGGCAGAAGTCCAATCGGTAATAAGAGATTTGGCAAACAGCGGTAAAACAATGATGATAGTCACTCATGAAATGAGCTTTGCAAGAGCGATATCAAACCGCGTGTTTTATATAGACGAGGGCGGTATTTATGAAGAAGGAACGCCCGAAGAGATATTTGACGCTCCTAAAAAGGATAAAACCCGTCGTTTCATTAAACAGCTTAAAGTATTTGAAGTATTGATAGACAGCCGCGATCACGACTTTATCGGTTTCGGCTCGCAGCTTGACCTCTATCTTATTCAAAATGAGGTGCCGTCGGAGTGTAAATACCGCATAAAGCTTGCCATTGAAGAACTTGTTCAACAGATATTATTACCGCATATGTCATTGCCCCATATAAGGCTCAGGCTCGAATATTCCATGAAGGATGAACACAGCGTGATAACCGCAATGTACAAGGGTAATAAATTTGATATTTCGGATACCGATAACGTGCTCTCTCTTAAGATCTTAAGAAGCACGGCTGAAAATATAGTCTACGAATATGACGCTTCTGCCGATGAACCCAATAAGGTTACGGTAATGATAAAAACAAACTAAATCCGAAAATAGGGGACAGGGGAAGCTTTCTTCTGTCCTTTCTCTTTGTCGCAGGGGGTGTAAAAAAACTTGTTTTTTTACACCCCCTGAGGGGTCTTATTACGGGTTTGTCAAGTTCCGCATCCAAGGGATATATGTTCGTCATTTATAATAAACATATATATACCTTAAATTCTTCCTCTTCATACAGCATTATCTTTGATTACAATAATTTCGTTTTTGCTTTCATCTTTAATATGACTTTGAAAGCCTTGATATGACATGTTTTGAATTTGAAAATCAATTAAGTCACAAAATCACGGAAGATTTTTAAATAAATTTTTACAAGAATAAAAGCACTATTATACTCTTTTGTATTATTTCATTCTACCTCACCGCGTATCTACAACATGAAAGCTGATTTTGCAATAATAATACAGCCTTCAACTTTTATATTATAATGCAGAAGGCTGTATTATATAATTACTTATAATTCTTTACAGTTACGACTATTTAATGGATATGCATCTTCAGTAGAAACGGTTTTATATTTTCCTTCTTGTGTTTGAACAATGACCTCATTACCACCTATTAAGTGATTATATTTATATCCTCCAAAAATTTTATTAATATAATCTTCAAAGTATACTCTAAATTCTTCTAATTCTTCTTGTTCTTTATCATTTAGAAAAGATATTTCATTTAGAATAGTTGTATAAATATAGAATAAAAGAGCTAC
>CAMOYW010000099.1 GCA_946630405.1 uncultured Clostridia bacterium
CAAGGGCAGTTCAAATGCGAATTTCACACCTCTCGGCTCGGGATTTTACTCCATGGTGACCTACTCAAAAGACAGAGAAATGAAGCTGAAAGCTTCTTCCTGCTTTAAAGGCACCCCGCAAATACAAAATATCAACGTATGTGTACTGCCCGACGAACAAACAGAAACATCGGCTTTTGAACACGGTATCATCGACTGCACGGTAGTTTCGGCAACTGAACTCGGAAAGGTGCTCGGCGACAAGATAGACAACGCAGCCATATACAACACCAACGAATTTGATTTTCTCGGTCTTAACCTTAAAAAAAGCATATTTTCGGATGTATCACTGCGTGCGGCACTTGCAAGACTTATACCATACGATGAGATCATCAAAAATGTATATGCAGGGCAGGCTGTACAAAGCGTGACTCCCATAAACCCTGCCTGTTCCCTTGTGACGGGCGTAGGTGTGGAAAGCTACACCTTCGATAAAAGCATGGCAGAATCCGTTATAGACGCATCGGGAAAAAAATCAGAATTTAGCTTTACTATTTTGGTAAATAATGATAATATAAAAAGAGTGGATTGTGCAAGAAGAATATGCGACAGCTTTAATGCCACGGGACTTAATACCTCTGTGGAGGCGGTCGACTTCGGAACATACCAGTCAAGGCTCAGAAACGGAGAATTTGACGCATATATCGGCTCCGTTCGCCTAAAAGACAACTACAATCTTTACTATCTTCTTCACTCGGGAGCAACACAGGGAAACGGTATCAATTTTATGGGCTATAACGATGCATACATGGACTCCTGCATTGCAAAATGCAACACCAGTCCCGATGCTCAAAGCTTTGCTACAGCTCTTAACGAGCTGAACAAATACTGCTCCATAGAGCTTCCCGTAATAGGACTTTGCTTTGAATGTGAAGCCGTAGTTACTTCAAAGGGAGTTGAAGGCGAAAAAAAGCCCACACTCAACAATATATACACTAACATTAACACCTGGAAAATAGACCGATAAAAACCGAAAGGCGGTATATTATGATAAAGAGATGCTTTTTAACGGGCGAATTTGTATTCTATGCCACATCAAGAGCAAAAAGGCCTCATTCCTTCAAAAGACCCCAAATAAAAGAAGTCCCGAAGGAATTTTGCCCCTTCTGCGTTGAAAACGTACATATGACCCCCGGCGTGCTATATGCCACGAATGACAATAAAATCAGGATAGTCCCAAACAAATATCCCTTTATCGACTCCGACGAAAAGGACTTCGGTATACATGATGTACTTATAGACACGGACATACACGAGGAAAAGATGCATAACTTTTCCGATGAACACATGCACAGACTGATGCGTGTGATACAAAAAAGATTTTCGGAACTTGAAAAAACGGAGTCTATCAAGTATGTTCAGGTGTTTAAAAATCAAGGCAGAGATGCAGGTGCAAGTCAATCTCACTCACATTGGCAGATAACTGCATTAAGCGTTGTGCCTCTTAAAATGGAGCACCTTATAAATGTACTGCGCTCCTACTATTACGAACACGACAGAAATTGCTACCTTTGCAACCTTGAATTCGGCACCCGCATAGTAGAGGAAAACGAACATTTCATAAGCTACCTGCCCGCCGACGGAAAATTTGCCTATGGTATGGACATTCTGCCTAAAAGACATATTGCTACGATCGACGATTTTACGGACAACGAACTTTTGTCATTCGGGATCATATTGAGAAACTCTCTTAAAAGGCTGACTACCCTCTTAGACGGTATAAGCTATAACGTATGTTTATATTCAGCTCCACACTCGGGGGACTACAAAGATTTCTTTCACTTTTACGCCCAAATAATACCTCGCATCGGGCATATGGCAGGCTTTGAGTTCAGCACAGGTTGCTATATCAATTCTGTTTTGCCCGAAGATGGTGCAAAGGCACTCAGAGAAGCTAAGGAGGACGAACCCACATGAGCAGACTGAAACTCGGTATTCTTTACGGTGGCGAAAGCAGTGAAAGAAAAATATCCAGACTTTCCTGTGAAAACATTGTAAAAAACTTAGATGACGAAAAATACGACTTGACCCTTTACAAAGTGCCTTCAAACGGTGACAGAAGGTGGGTCAAAGATCTTATAAACAATCCTCCCGAACTTATTTTGAATGCTCTTCACGGAGGAAGCGGAGAGGACGGCTCCGTTCAAGGGCTTCTTTCGACCTTGAACATTCCCTACATAGGCAGTAGAGTACTTGCAAGTGCTCTTTGCATGAATAAAGCAAATGCC
The DNA here is from genome assembly GCA_946630405.1 of uncultured Clostridia bacterium. Lineage (GTDB taxonomy): Bacteria > Bacillota > Clostridia > Lachnospirales > CAG-274 > UBA3680. Next base: position 2,268 of record CAMOYW010000099.1, read on the forward strand.
AAAATAACTATGAATCGTTCAAAGATCCCCGTACTTCCCGACGTACTGTTAAAGCTTGGAGAAGATCCCCACGCAAGTGAAGAGGAGATCAAACTTATGGGCTTTCCTCTTATAGTTAAGCCCAACAGCGGCGGTTCAAGTCTCGGTATCAACGTTTGCGATACCATAGAGGAACTTTACGATGCCGTAAATGTTGTGTTTGAACAATATCACGATGACGCACTTGTCGAAAAATATGTAGACGGCAAAGAAGTCACCTGTGCCATACTTCAATCAAAAGAAAAAACAACGGTACTGCCCGTACTTGACGTTCGCAAAGAAGGAAAGTACTACGGCTTTAACGACAAGTATTATTCCGAAGATCCTCTTGTATTTATAAGCACCTTACCCGACTTTATGCAGGATATGGTAAAACATATCGCCCTGAAAACTTTTGACACTCTCAAATGCAGAGGCTATGCATGCGTGGATATGCTTATAAAAGATGAAAATATTTATGTAATAGAAGTCAACACTCTCCCCGGTCTTACCGAAAAATCTCTGATCCCCTGTGCTGTACAGGGAATGGGTATAACATTTTCAGACCTTTTGGACAGACTGATAGATTTTGAAAGATAAACAAATGAAAAAATTACTTTATTGCCTTACACTGACTTTGACGACACTTTCGCTTTTGTGTGGTTGCACGCCGAGATCCGAAGAAGCTTCCACAAAACCCGAACAGGAAGCAACCGAGGAACTCCCCGTCAAAGATGACACAATAACAATTCTCGCCTGCGATGAAATGGCATCTGCACTTAACACAGTTAAGGACAACTATGCCATTCTTGAACCCGATGTGAAAATAGAGATCCTCGCTTTCCCCGCTGCGGAGCTTTCACAACACATCGAAGAAGCAAAATGTGACATACTCATCACCGATGACTCGAATATTACGCAACCACTGAAAGATGCAAACTCCGTTACATCCGATGTTCCATATGTAAAGGATCCCCTCGTGCTTATCGAAAATGCTTCGGCACGCACGCAGGTATCCGAATTTGAAAATGTGGTAAATTGCGCACATGTCGCTATTGCCAAACCCGGTACTAAACTCGGAGATGCCACACACAAAATATTTGAAGGTATAGGAAACCTGAGCTATGTTAATGAAGTGGCTCTCTTCGGAGAAACAAGCGACGAGGTAATACAAAAAACCTTATCCACTCCCGATACCGTTGGTGTTATATTCGGCTCGACCGCCGCAAACACGGACGGAATAATTAAGATAGCAACGGAAAATGACTATATAATGCCCGAACCCACAATATCAAGCATATTTACACTTGAAAACGCAACCGAAGGCACCGACTCCCTCGTCAGCTACCTTCAAACGCTTGAATGTATAAAGCTTTTTGAAAATGCGGGCTACGAGCAATATATCCCGAAAAAAGAAGCATAAGATCAGAAAAGGGGCAAAATCAGCCCCTTTTTGACATTCCAAGGTGTACCCCATGAACAAGCTGATAAAAGGAAAGAAGAAAATCAAAAATTTGGAAACAGAGCTTGCCGACAGCTCGGGCATACTGCTTGAAGATATTCCCACAGGCAAAGACAGCGGTATAATCGCACTTATTTTGCTCAGAACGGTTATCATTTTTTGCTCTGTTTTCGGACCTTTGGATTTTTTCTTTACGGGATTTAACATACCCTACGACAGAGGTTTTGCTCTTTCCCTTTCACTCATTTGTGCTTTAATTTTTTCCATCACCAATATGAACATTATGCTCTCTACCGTCTTTGATGCGATAGCGGGTTTTTTTATAGTGCAACAAGTACGGGATTCCTCCAATGACTTTGCAAGCGGTCTTATAAACATCATCAACTCTCTTTATCCCACCATAATGATGAAATTTGACCTGCCTCCCGTTACGGGCTTCAGGGAATTGAATACCGATAAAGACATTGCAATGCGTCTTGTAATACTTGTATTTGTGGTTGTAGGTACCATGAGCGTTTCTTTCATAGTATGCCGATTTATGAACCTTATGCTGCTCATTGTACGAAGCGCGCTATCAATGACATTCGTAATGTTTTTTGACGGAGTAATAAGTCCTTCCGCAAGTATTATGATAGCGCTTTCATGGGTCTTGACCGCACTTTTAAAAATGAGCGACCGTTTTAAAAGTCCGTCTTTAAAAAACAAATTGAACGCACAATACTCAACGGGCGGTATCGCATACAGCACCAAATGTGACGGACGCTCTTTACTCCAATACAGCCTTATAACAGGTTCTGTACTTATGCTTTGCGCCGTTTTGGCAGCGGGCATATTCCCCCACTCTCTTTTTGATACCACATTTCGCAAATCAAAACTTCGCCAAAGTATGGAATACACATTCCGTGAAATGATGATAATGAGTATGTCGTGGGTCAGAGGTTCGGGGTACAACAGACGAATTTCCGAAGGAAACCTCGGCGGCTACGGAAATCTCAACCTTAATTTTAACACCAACCTTCTGGTAACACTTGTCCCGTACACCACGGACAACATATATTTCCGCTCCTATGTTGGTTCGGAATACGAATACAAAAAGAATCATTGGGTAAGAGCTTCGGAGAAGAACGCTTTTTCAAATCCCGACTCGGAGCCCATAAGTCTTATGTCAAAAGCAATTGCCGAAAACGGCATATCCGCAAAGGCTGTTATTAAGAATTTCGATATAAACGGTTCTTTCCTTCCCTACTGCACGGAGCTTGATACCGTAGAAAATGTTACATACAAACAAGACGACCTTTTTGAAGACAAACTTAAGGTAGGTATGGCAAGTGAGATAACATACCACCCCATGGATAATGCAAAAAATCCGAAAATATCGGCTGAAATATCCGATGAATACGAAAAATACGTAAAAGCCGAATATCTGAAAGTTCCTCGCAATCTTATACCAAAGCTTCAAAAACTTTGTGAAGAAAACGGAATCACCAAAAATAATATAGATACACAACTGCCCCGATTTTTCGCCGAAAACTACAAGTACGATATGCAGTCGGGTCAGGTTCCCTGGAACACGGACTTTGTGGAATATTTCCTTTTTAGGCAGAAAAAAGGAGTATGTGCACATTATGCCACCGCAGGT
>CAMOYW010000100.1 GCA_946630405.1 uncultured Clostridia bacterium
AATTCTGATAATTTTGAAAGGAAGGCAAAGCATTGGATCCCAACTATGTAATAATTCTGGATCAGCAGACACTTATCCAGGTCGGTATTCAGCTTGTGAATACTCTTATACTGTGCTTTGCGCTTTATAAAATACTCTACAAGCCTGTGCTCGCTTTTTTGAATCAAAGAAAGCAGACCATTGCCGATAATATATCGAATGCGGAGACTAAGCTTTCGCAAGCCGAGGAGCTTAAAAGCCAATATGAGCAAAAGCTTTCGGAAATAGAGCAGGAGCGTGCCGAGATCCTTGAAAAGGCAAGGCTTGAAGCAAAGGCTCAGGGCGAGAAGATAATCGATGAGGCGAACGAGGAGGCAAGCACTCTTAAAAAGAGAGCCGAGACCGACATAAAGAGAGATAAGGAAAAGGCGAAAGACGAGATCAAAAATCAGATAATAGAGGTCTCTTCGCTTCTCTCGGGCAAGTTTATTGCCGCAAAGATTACCAAGGAGGAGCAGGACAAGCTTGTCGATTCTGCTATTGATGCCTTGGAGGATGCTCAATGGATAGGATAATATCTAACAGATATGCCGTGGCCTTATTTGAACTTGCAAAAGAAAAGGAGCTTGTTAAAAGCTACCATGAGCAAACGGGTGCGCTTCTTGTGGCACTTGAAGAAAGTTCGGAGCTTGACGGAGTTTTAAAGCATCCCCGTATCAATGCCGATAAGAAGCTAAGCCTTGTAAAGAATATTTTCGGCAACGAGATATGCGATGATATATACGGACTTATCGCGATAATGCTTAAAAAGGGACGTGAGGACGAGCTTAAAAATGTTTTCTTGCGTTTTGACGAGTTGTCCGACGAATATGAGAGAAAAACATGCGCACTTGTGGAAAGCGCATTTCCTCTTGATAACGAAAGACAGGAAAAGATAAGGCAAAGGCTTTCTGAAAAGCTGAATAAGGACGTAGAGCTCACGGTCAGAACCGACCCCGAACTTATAGGCGGTATACGCATAAGCGTAGCCGGCAGGATATTTGACGGAACGGTCAAAAATGAGCTGAATAATATCAAGAAAGCACTGATTTGATTTATCGGCGCTTTCATAGGAAAGCACTGTTGTAAGGAGAAATATATGATAATCAAACCCGAAGAAATAAGCTCTGTTATTAAAGAACAGATAAAGGGCTATTCGGTCAAGCTTGATGTTTCCGAGGTGGGTACCGTTATACAGGTCAGTGACGGTATTGCCAGAGTATTCGGTCTTGAAAATGCCATGAGCGGTGAGCTTTTGGAATTTGAAAACGGAGTATTCGGTATGGCGCAGAACCTCGAGGAGGACAATGTCGGCGTGGTTATCCTCGGAAGTGATGAGGGCATAAAGGAGGGCTCGAGCGTAAAGCTTACGGGCAGAGTTGCTTCGGTGCCCGTAGGAGATGAGCTTATCGGCAGAGTTGTAAACGCTCTCGGTCAGCCCATAGACGAAAAGGGACCCATTTCGACCGACAAATACAGACCTATCGAGCGGATCGCCCCGGGCGTAATAAAAAGAAAATCGGTAGACGTACCTTTGCAGACGGGTATCAAGGCGATAGATGCCATGGTGCCTATCGGAAGAGGTCAAAGAGAGCTTGTCATAGGCGACAGGCAAACGGGAAAAACCGCCATTTGCATTGATACCATTATCAATCAAAAGGGCAAAAACTGTATATGTATATATGTTGCCATAGGTCAGAAGGCTTCTACCGTGGCAAGAATAGTTAAAAGCCTTGAAGATGCAGGCTCTATGGACTACTCCATTGTGGTTTCGGCTACGGCATCGGAAAGCTCCACTCTCCAGTTTATGGCTCCCTATGCGGGCTGTGCCATGGCTGAGGAATTTATGGAAAACGGCAAGGATGTGCTTATAGTATATGACGATCTGTCAAAGCATGCGGTGGCATACAGAGCCATGTCCCTTCTTTTGAAGCGTCCGCCCGGACGTGAGGCATATCCCGGCGATGTATTCTACCTTCATTCAAGACTTTTGGAAAGGTCGGCTCGTCTTGCACCCGAGTACGGCGGCGGCTCCATTACGGCTCTGCCCATAATCGAAACTCAGGCGGGCGATGTGTCGGCATACATCCCCACAAACGTTATATCCATAACCGACGGTCAGATATTCCTTGAATCGGGTCTTTTCAATTCGGGTGTCCGCCCTGCCATAAATGCGGGTCTTTCGGTATCGAGAGTCGGCGGCTCGGCTCAGATAAAGGCTATGAAGAAAATAGCGGGACCTATCAGAATAGAGCTTGCACAGTATAGAGAGCTTGAAAGCTTCTCGCAGTTCGGTTCCGACCTTGACAAGGATACCCTTGACAGACTTAATCACGGAGCAAGGATAGTGGAGATACTTAAGCAGCCTCAGTATAAGCCTCTTACCGTTGAGCAGGAGGTCGTGATACTTTACGCCGTTACAAACAAGTATCTTGACGATATCGAACTTGACAAGATAAGCGAATTTGAAAGCGATCTGTTTGAGTTTATGGACAAAAATCAGCCCGGCATACTTGCTACCATAAAGGATACGGGCGTGCTTGACAGCGATACGGAGGGCAAGCTCAGATCCGCACTCGATTCCTTCAAGCAAAAGAAATACGCATAAGCGAGGTGATCAAATGGCATCTCTGCTTGATATCAAAAGGCGTATCAAAAGCGTAAACAGCACCATGCAGGTAACAAAGGCGATGAACCTTGTGGCAAGCTCCAAGCTTACAAAGGCGAGAGAGAGTTTTAAGGACATAAAACCCTTTTTTGACGGCACAAGGCAGGTCATTGCCAATATAGTGGGAAGGGTAGGCATTACCGATAATCCTTTCCTTCAAAAAAGAGAAGTCAAAAATACCCTCGTCGTTACCATAACGGGTGACAGAGGTCTTTGCGGCGGTTACAATTCCGCAGTATGCAAAAAGGCAATGGAGTATATCTCATCTTCTGCAAAGGTGCTTACGGTAGGTACAAAAGGAAGAGATTATTTCAAGCACAGAAATGTTAATATAGTAAAAAGCTATAAGGATATGTCCGAAAAGCCGCAGTATACCGATGCTTCCATTATAGGCAAAAAGGTCTCCGAGCTTTTCCTTTCGGGCGATATTGATGAAGTGTATCTTGTATATACGGAGTATATATCGACCATATCCAATCAGCCGAAGGCTATAAAGCTTTTGCCCCTCGACCCCGATTCGTTTAAGCAGGACAAGACCGATACTCTTTCCATATACGAGCCGAGCGAAGAGGAAGTGCTTGAATATATCGTACCCAAATATATAAATACAATATTGTATGGTGCTATGGTTGAGTCGAGTGTTTGCGAACTCAGTTCAAGAATGACGGCTATGGATTCCGCAACGGACAATGCGGCGGATATGATAGATACCCTCAACCTACATTATAACAGAGCCCGTCAGGGCGCCATAACTCAGGAGATCACCGAGATCGTAAGCGGTAGCAACGCTCTTGAGTAAAACAACAACAGGAGAAATAAAATGGCAGATAAAAATATCGGCAAGATAGTTCAGATAATCGGTGCCGTAGTTGACATTAAATTCTCTGCCGAGAATATGCCCGCTCTTAACAATGCCATAGAGATCAAAAACGGCGATATCAAGATCGTTTGCGAGGTGGCACAGCACATCGGCGATGATGTGGTGCGCTGTATTGCCATGAGCTCTACCGACGGCTTTAAAAGAGGTATGGAGGCACTTGATACGGGTTCGCCCATCACGGTGCCTGTAGGTAAGGCGACACTCGGAAGAATGTTTAATGTTACGGGAGATCCCATAGACGAAAAGGAGCCTCCCAAGGATGTCGAGCGCTGGTCTATACACAGGAAGGCTCCGAGCTTTGCCGACCAGACCACTTCGGCTGAGATACTTGAAACGGGAATAAAGTCCATCGACCTTCTTTGCCCCTATTCAAAGGGCGGTAAGATAGGTCTGTTCGGAGGCGCAGGTGTAGGCAAGACTGTGCTTATACAGGAGCTTATCACCAACATTGCCAACGAGCATGGCGGTTACTCCGTATTTTCGGGTGTAGGCGAGCGTTCCCGTGAAGGTAACGATCTTTACTACGAAATGCAGGAGTCGGGCGTTATCGAAAAGACTGCGCTTGTGTTCGGTCAGATGAACGAGCCCCCCGGAGCGAGAATGAGGATCGCCCTTACGGGTCTTACCATGGCGGAGTACTTCCGTGACAAGGAAAATCAGGATGTGCTTCTTTTCATAGATAATATTTTCCGTTTCGTACAGGCGGGTAGTGAGGTTTCGGCTCTTTTGGGAAGAATGCCTTCTGCCGTGGGTTATCAGCCTACGCTTGCAACGGAGCTTGGTGCTCTTCAGGAGAGGATCACATCCACAAAGAACGGTTCCATCACTTCCGTTCAGGCTGTTTACGTGCCTGCGGACGACCTTACGGACCCTGCACCTGCAACTACGTTTGCCCACCTTGATGCAACAACGGTCCTTTCACGTTCCATAGTGGAGCTTGGTATCTATCCTGCGGTAGACCCGCTTGAGTCCACCTCCAGAATACTCGATCCTCTTGTGCTCGGTCAGGAGCATTATGATGTGGCAAGGCGTGTACAGGCTACCCTTCAAAAGTATAAGGAGCTTCAGGATATTATTTCCATTCTCGGTATGGACGAGCTTTCCGAAGAAGATAAGCTTACCGTAAACAGGGCAAGAAAGGTACAGCGTTTCCTTTCTCAGCCTTTCCATGTTGCGGAGCAGTTCACAAGCATTCCCGGAAAGTATGTTCCTGTTGAGGAGACCGTAAGAGGGTTTAAGGAAATACTTGACGGAAAGCACGATGAGATACCCGAAAGTCTTTTCCTTAACAGAGGAACGATAGACGAGGTGGTTGCCGCCTTTAAAGAGAAGGCGTGATAGCCTATGAGCGAGAAACTTAAGATAAAAATAGTGACCCCTTCAAGAGTGATGTATGACGGAGAGGCAGGTATGGTCATCATGCGTTCTACCAGCGGCGATGTGGGAATACTTCCTGGGCATCAGCCTATGGTGACTGTGCTTGACTACGGTGTACTCAAACTTTTGGATGAGGGAAAGGAGCTTCGCAGAGCGGCTGTGCTTGGCGGATATGCCGAGGTAAATGCTGAGGGAGTAACGATCCTTACAGATGTTGCCGAGTGGAGCGACGAGATAGACAAGGTGCGTGCTCAACATGCCAAAGAGGTTGCTGAAAGGCGGCTTGCATCACGAGATGAAGGCATAGACATTGCAAGAGCCGAACTTGCGCTTAAGAGAGCACTTATAAGATTGAATATCGGCGATTTATAGTCAAGACCACCCGCTTAGCGGGTGGCTTGCTCTGTCCCTATAAGGGACTGTTA
>CAMOYW010000101.1 GCA_946630405.1 uncultured Clostridia bacterium
ACAAACATAATTTTGTCGCTTCCCAAAACAGGCTGCAAGGTGGTTGCCATTTCAAGTTCAGTAGCGGGTGAAGGCAAAAGTACCACCTGCTTTAACACGGCGCTTACCTTCTCCGAAACGGGAGTGAGGGTGCTTGTAATAGACTGTGATTTAAGGCGACCCAATATAGCGAAGCTTCTTAACATCAAGAATGAAAAGGGTCTAAGCAATATACTGGTAAACGAATCCAAGCTTAAAGACTGCATATCATCGGAGGTTTATCCGGGGGTAGATGTCATAAGCTCGGGCACTATACCGCCTAATCCCGCCGAGCTTCTTGCAAGTGACGGGTTTAAGTATCTGCTTGAAGATCTTAAAAAAAGTTATGATTATATTTTCCTTGATACCCCTCCCGTGGCTATCGTTACCGATACTCTTCTTATATCGGAAAATGCAGACGGTGTGGTAATGGTGGCAAGGCAGAATGTAGTGGACAAGCGTGTGCTTTCCGATGCCATAGGCAAGCTTCGCTTCGCAAAGGCTAAGATCATAGGTTTTGTCCTAAACGATATGGATTATTCAAAGTCAAGTTACAAATATCAAAGCTACAATTATAAATACGAATACAAATGATAGACGTTCATTCTCATTTTTTGCCCAAGATAGACGACGGAAGCAAATCAAGCGAAATGACGATACAAATGCTGGAGGAGAGCTACCGTCAGGGCATACATACCATGGTGGCTACTCCGCATTTTTATATATCGCAAAATACGGCAAAGCAGTTTTACGAAAAAAGACAGGGTGCCTACGAAAGGGTGCTTGAAAAAACAAAGGGCAACAAAAATATACCCGACATATATTTGGGTGCCGAGGTGTATTACTTTAACGGTATTAAGAATTACGATATGCTCGATATGCTTGTTATAAACGGAGGCAAGCATATATTGCTTGAAATGCCGTTTTCCGTTTGGAACGAAAAAATATTACGTGAAGTGGAAGCGCTTCAATATGAGTGCGGTTTTAAGGTCGTTATAGCCCATATCGAACGGTTTATTCCTTATCAAAAAGGAACGAGTTATATAGAAGATCTGCTTTCTCTTAAACCTATCGTTCAGATGAATGCGGAATATATAAATGGCTTTTGGACAAGGGCGCATGCTTTAAAGTTGATAAAAGACGGCACTGTTGATCTTTTGGGTTCCGATTGCCATAATATGGAAAAACGCCCTCCAAATTTGGGTAAAGCATACGAACTGTTGAACAAAAAATTAGACATCAAGTATATTGACAAAATCAATGAGATGGGATATACTATAATCAGTTGAGTATATTTATTCAAGCAAGGTATTAATTTTTTGACGGTGTGACTGTCAACTCACCGCTGAAAAATTGGATAAATTTTCGGAAAGGCAGCGAGGGTGAAACTAAAATGCGTATATTTAAAAAATGTGTTTTGGTATTGCTTTTGCTTATTGTCGTTTCCGTGGCTGTGATAGCGTACATTCAGCGGGATAACATTAAGGCACTTATTGATGCCCGTCGTTATTCTCCCGAAGAGCTTGAGCAGCAAATGCTTGAGAACAGGCAGGTCGTTGCTGATACCCTCGAGCGATACTCCGCTCCGAAGATCAGAGACTTTACCCCTTCCGAGGAGGAGGAGATCCGCAAAGGGGAACTGTCTGTTGAAGAGGCGGTAGACAGGATACTTTCGGAAGCACAGACTCAAGGCGGAGCCGTGCAAGAAGGTGCCGATGCTGCCGAAGGCTCAGAACACTATTCCGACCCTGTTGCTGCACAGAGTGAGGACAGTGATATAACTCCTTACTCTCCAAATACGCAGGAAAGCAAAACTCAGGAAGATCCCGTCGCCTCCCTTGTGACCGACTATACGGTGCGGATGTACGCACTTAAAGCCGATTATCTCGGAAGGATAGGAAACCTCTTGGACTCCGCAAAGGCGGAGGTAAAGAGTGGGAAAAGCCTGTCGAGCCTTGCGGGCAAGTATATTGACCTTGCGGGCAAGCTTGAATTTGAAGCCGACACCAAGGTGGAAGCTCTCGTTTCGGAGCTTGAGCAAAAGCTAAACTCGTTGGGTGCTGACACGAGTATAGCCAATGTTATGCGGACTGCGTATCAGAAGGAGAAGTCGCTCAAAAAGTCATATTATATGAGCTTATATGAGGAAAAAAAGTAATACCCAGGGGGTATTGGTACGGTTTTGCCCGAGCCTAAAAGGCAAGGCGAAGGTTGAATACGTACAAAAATCAGTACGGAGGTTTACTAAATATGAAGAAAAGACTTATTAGCCTTGTTGCTGCTGCAATGAGCCTTGCTATGAGTGTTTCCGCATTTGCCGCTACTCCCAGAGAGTCGGGCGATGTTGACAGCTCCGGTGTTCTTGCAGGTGGTGACCTCGCTAAGATCTATGATTCAGCTTATAAGAATACAGAAATTGCTAACGGTAACTTTGACGGTGACTGGACATCAGTTAACGAAACTGTAACAAAGAGTGACGGTCAGGCTCTTCTTGACTACATTCTTCAGCCCGAGAATTTCTTAGAGGGCGCTGCTATAAGAGTTTACTCTTCAAAGTATAACGATGCTTACAGAGTATACGAGGGCGGTCTTGTTTCAGGTTGGGGTTGGGATGGTACATACAGCGAAAATACAGCTGCTACCAACGTTTCTCCCAATGCTACTCTTGTAGAGGTTGCTGATTCCATAGCAGAGCAGGTTGCTCTTAAGCCCGAGAGAGTTACGGAAAACCTCAGAAAGATCTACTTCACATCCGATAAGAAGGGTGATGTATATCTTACAAAGGCAGACGGATTTGCAATGTTCAAGTACAGCTTAAGATACATTGTTCCCGTTGACGATGAGACACTTGCTATTGTTAACAAGGCAGGTGAACCTGAGAATAACATCAAGAACGTTACAGATCAGGCAAAGATAGACAGATACAATGCAATGAAGGACCTTGAGGCAGAAGTACTTAAGGCTGATACAGCTAACATTGATGTTATGGCTGCTTACAACGCATTAAAGAAGGCTATCCCCGGCGATGTTACGGCAGAGGAATATAACAAGTCCGTTGCAGAGTGCCAAAAGGTTATTAAGGGTAAGTACACTATTGAGATCAACGGCAAGACCGTTATAGACAACGGTTCCGATGATACAGCAGAGGGCTATGCTCTCCTTAGAGACAACATGAGCCAGTACACCACTAAGACTATAAACGATGTCATCAATGCAGAGGGTCTCGGCTCTACTCTTGTTCTTACTGTTACCAATAATAAGACACAGAATACAGAGATGTTTATGGCTGAGCTCTATGTAAACGGTGGTAAGGAAGTAACACTTAACTAATCTATGATTTTATAAGGGGCACCTTTACGGTGCCCTTTGATTTATCCTTTACAATATATGGTAAGCCTATTGCGATATATTGTAAGGGTTAAATTGCCCTGTAATATAAGGAGGAAAAATAATGAATTTTAAAAAGTTTATTGCGCTCGGTTTGGCGATATGTGCATCTTTTGCACCTTGTGCCTTTGCTGATGAGCAGACACAGGCAAATACTTCCGTATTTTCCGATGTGGATGAAGATACTCAAACAGGTAAAGCGATACTTCAAATGTACGAATACGGCTATTTAAAGGGCTATAACGATGGTACTTTTAAGCCTAACGCTACAATTACAAGAGCGGAGCTTACCAGAGTTTTCAATCAGGTGTTCAAATATGAGCTTGATGAGGAAAAAGCCGAAAATATGCAGAACTTCTACGATAATACGGATGCAGATGCATGGTACTATAACGATGTAAGGATCGCTCAGTCAAACGGTTATATAAACGGTTTTGACGATTTTACATTCCGTCCGCAAGAGAATTTCACTCGTCAGCAGACATGTGTTGTGCTTGACCTTGCAGCGAAGCTTGACACAAGTGCCGAAGCCGATTACAGCGATGTTGTGATAGCGGATGAGGTCTCAGAGTGGGCAGACAAGTATGTGAAGGCTGCTGTTGCCGCAAAAGCATTCGACCTTGAACTCGGCAACACATTCAGAGCTAAGCAAAATATCACAAGAGGTGAGGTTTGCCTTGCACTTTCAAAGTTTATCGTTGTTGAGACCGAGGTCGTGACAGATGCCGCAGGTGAAGCTGTGACAAATGCCGAGGGTGAAACAGAGACCGTTACAAGAGTTTCCGTAAATACCGAGAATAAGTCATCGGGCGGCGGTGGCGGTGGCGGAAGTTCATCTAAGGACAAAACCGAAACAAATACAAAAGTGATCGAACCCGCTACACAAACCACTACCGAAAAGGTAACATCCGCAACCACCGAGGCGACTACGGAAACGACTACCGAAGCTAAATCAAGCGGCGGAAATACCACGCCTGAAAATCCCAAGCTTACCGATGCGGAAAATCAGGCGCTTTTAAGAGTAATAAGGGTAACTCAAAATACCGTTATTCCCAACTGTAAGTCGGGTGCTATGAAAAATGTCGGTGAGACCGTGCTTGAGAGCATGAAGGCGTATTATAACGACAACAGCTACGACATAGGTTCTGCCATAACAGAAGCTTTGGATATGTATCATTCCCTTTCGGCTGAGGAGCGTACCGAGTTTAAGAGAATAGTAATGTCAAGTTACAATACTTATGATATTTCCATTCTCAGAAATGTATTTGCACCGTTCTTAAATATATGAGAGCAAAATTAAAAGCATTGGCACCGTGTATTACGGTGCTGATGCTTATGTTTATATGGGGACATTCCATGATGCCCGGAGATAACAGTTCGGCGGAAAGCGATGCCGTAGCGGAAATGCTCAGGCAATTGTTTTCAAATATCGGGGTCAATATTTCTGTAGATGAATACTTTGTCAGAAAGCTTGCCCATTTTACGGAGTTCGGGTTTCTTTCCCTTTCCGTGATGCTCACGCTGTATGCGTACAATAAGCCCGTTCTTCTCTCCCCTTTTATAGTTTATATTTGTGCTTGCATAGACGAGTGCATACAGCTTTTTGTTCCCGAAAGAGAGGGTAAGTTTACCGATACCCTGATAGACTTTTCGGGAGCGGTAGTTTACATGGTTTTGATTTTGGTGCTTATTCGGGTATTTAAAATACGCACAAAATAGGGAATGTAAAAAACACATTCCCGGGCTGTAAATTATGATATAGCAATATTAGTGTCGCAGACTTTGCTCCCGCAGGCGGAAAACGCATTTTCGCTTAGGAGCAGACGGAGTCTGCAATATTTGAAAGAAAACAAAGTTTTTTTAAGGGGGGTGTGAAAACACGGTTTTCACACCCCCCCCCTTTGTAATGTTATAATGTGTTGTTTGTAAAAGGCATGGGAACATTATCGCCGTTATCTTCGT
>CAMOYW010000102.1 GCA_946630405.1 uncultured Clostridia bacterium
CTATCAATATTAAAATATATCGCTCCTCTGTAATGAAAATTTGAATTATATTTAAATGTACCACGAAATGAATTTATATCTTCTTCAAATTTTTTTTGATAATAATTTTGATTTTCCTTTGTTAAAATTTTTATATGTGTTGGTTTACCGTTATTTACCAATTCATGTATTAGACGGTAACCGGGGCATGCTTCACTTGAATAGTTTCCATTTACATATAAATTTTCTTTTAAATCGATAAGTGATATTTTCCCAAGTTCATCTATTGTTACTTTAGCATCACCGTTAAGTAATATATTTAAATTATTTAATGTAAAATGCAAATCTACATCTGAATACAAATTTGTACCAATGTCATCAATATAAATTGCATAACCCGTAGGATCGATATTAACAATTGGTGTCCCCTCACAATACCCATACCAATTAACCCCATCTCTTATAGGGTCTACATTGATGAATCTTGTGGTTTTGGGGCTGTAGTATCTTGCACGCATGTAGTACAGGCTGTTTGTGTCTGTTTCTACGCCGTATTTGCCTACAAATAGGAACGGCGTTTTGGTTGTACCCGTGCGTTTTAGGATATTGCCGTAAGGGGAGTAGAATACTGTGTCGGTTACTTCTCCGTTGGCGTTAGTTATAGTTGTTGTGCTGCCTCTGTAATCGTAGTGGTAGAGTTTGTAGCCATCGGTTATGCTTTCTTGGCTGATGAGACCTAAGCCGTAGACATAGTAAGTTGTCTTATTGTTAGTTGTCCCAAATCGTTTACATATCGAAGAGATATTTGAGAATATCCACAAATTTAAATTCTTCGGTTTTCGGAACGGGCTTGATGCCGAGCATTTGTGCGGTAGCGTTGTTTCTCAGCTTGTAGAAACGTTCTGTTTGGGGAGTTCCCTCCAAATATTCGTAAGCGTGAGGAACGCCCGGTTCAACATGAAGCTCCGTATATATGCCTGCCTGCATCAGTTTTTGAGCGTAGCTTATGTCTTCATCGCAAAACAGGTCAAGGCTTCCCACTATCATAAAAGTTTGAGGCAATCCTTTCAGCTGTTCGACAGTTGCAGTTGCGGGTGAAAAATAAATCATTTCATCATCCGTCAATTTGTTTTCCTGTCCTTCAATCAGTTTTCCCCAGCCAAAGACGTTATTTTCCTTTGTCCAGATATATTCCCCGACAAATTCGTTGTTGTAAATATCGTCTTTTCCGCCTGTACGATAGTCAAGCATAGGATATATCAGTACTTGTCCTTTAAGAGGAACTTTCCCTTTGTCCTTGTTGTAAAGTGCCAGGCGTGCGGTCAAGCCGCCGCCTGCGCTTTCACCTTCAATAACCAGATTATCCTTGTCAACATTCAGTTCATCCGCATGTTCGTATACATAAAGAAGACCTGCATATACTTCTTCAAGCTCTATCGGATACCTGTAAGAAGGGTCTAAGGAAAGTGTGTAGTCGGCTGAAACTACCGTGGCGTTGACGGAATCCGCAACACCCTGTATTTTTGATTCGTCCATACCCGTGGTGCCAAAATGATAACCGCCGCCGTGAATGAAGTAAATAACGGGTGTTTTCTCGCCGTTTTTATACTTTGCGGGTCGGAAAACATATAAATTCAGCTTATTCTTACCATCGCCTACGTCAATCGTAAGTTTTTCGGCGTTTAGCGGCTCCAAATTTCCCTCGGTGAGCTCATTGTTGGAAATACCTACGGGCACGGTTAAGCCGATTATGTCTTCGTACCCTTTTGCAATAAGGTGAGCGGACTTTAATGCTTCTTGTGTTTGATTGGTTTTGTCTTTTTCCATAGTGCACCTCTTTGGTTATATATTATATATGTTTTTTATTCATGGGTGTAGACCCATTCACCGCCTACCATAGTAGCCAATACTTCTGTGTTTGCAATTTGTTCGGGATCGCATATGGTGATATCCTGCGCCAGCACCACCATATCGGACTCTTTGCCTACGGTTATACTGCCAAGCCTCTCATCGCATAAAAGCTGATAGGCTTCATTTATGGTGGTCGCTTCGATCATTTGTTCTACCGTAACACGTTCGTTTGCGCCGTGTAAAGTTTCGGGTTGACCAACATTCTGACGCAAAATGCCTTTTTGTATACCTATAAGCGGATAGGCGGGATTCTCAACGGGATAATCACTTGCAGAGGTAACCGTAACTCCCGCATCAAAGAAGGACTTCATAGGCATCAGATTTTCGGCACGTTCTTCACCCAATGCCGTAACCATCATATTGAAGTATAAGTCATCCATGGTGAACCAGTGAGGATCCGTGACCGCAATTACGCCGAGCTTTGCCATACGAGGTATGTCCGCACTGTCCACAACTTGCAAGTGTGTAACGGCATCGCGCAAGTCGTGAGGCCCTGTTTTTTCCAAGGCTTTCTCTATTGCATCAAGTGTCATGGAAAGCGCTCCGTCGCCGATAGTATGGGCGTGGACAGTGAATCCGAGCTCATGTGATCTTTCATATACTTTGACCAGTGTTTCCATATCAAAACGAAGTTGTCCGCAGTGGTTATGTTCCTGCGACCAGGGATCGGAATAGGGCTTTTTCATATAGGCGGTTGAAGGATTTCCAGGCATTGTACCGTCTAACTGTATCTTGATATTGGTCAGGTTGAACATTCGCCCCTTTGTGCGTTCTCTGAGTTTTGCGGCATGCTCTATTTCCGCTATGGGGTCGTGACTATCCGATTGAAATACCTGATATGCGGCATAGATGTGCATGTGCAGTTTACCTTCAATATCAAGTTGATGACAAGCTTCTGCGGCATTGTCCGAGGAATCCCAGTTAATAATGGGTTCCAAAATGAGAGTTTCGCCGTGAGCCAAGTATTCATCCTGGAAGTATAAAAAAGCTTCTTTGTACTGTTCCACGGAAAATATGGTAAGCTCTTTAAGCAGATCCATGGCACCTTCGCGGAAAAATCCCGTAGGATTGCCGTCTTTATCTCTGACAATGATACCGTCGCTTATATCGGGCGTATTTTTGTCAATACCCAAGCGATCCATAGCCGCATGGTTTACCCAGTATGAATGGTGCCCTATGTCTGCAAGGACAACGGGTTTTTCGGTCAGACCGTTTAGCATATCCGCAGTAGGACCGTCCGCTCCCATTTCTTCGGTAGGGATAAATCCTGCACCCTGAATAACATCCATTTCCGGACAATTTTCGGCAAATTCTTTTACTTTGGCAAGATGTTCTTTCAAAGTTTCAAAAGGGCTTAAGTGTACGGTAAAAAGTGCTTCGGTGCCTCCGGGGGCTATATGTCCGTGACCTTCTCCCAAACCGGGCAAAATCATACCTTTGTCGTAGCGAATCACATCTGTATTTTCGCCGATGTATTCTTTTATGCCGTCTTCGTTACCCACATAGACAAACCTTCTGCCCGATATAGCCACAGCCTCGGCTTTTGGTTGATTTTTGTCAGACGTATGGAAATTGCCGTAAATAACTTTATCTGCTGTGTTTTTCATTTACAGTTTACCTCCCTTATAATACAATGATAGATTTTTTGCTGCTGAAATATAAAAACGCACTCTCAAAGACATAGCTTATCTTTTGGAGTGCGTTAAATGCATGTGATCAATATTTGTGAAAAGGGCATAGTTATGCTTTTTGCCCGCTTGTTTATCTACATATAAGCCTTTCATCATAATAAGTCATCCCCTTAAATAGCGGTACAAAGAAATCTTCTTTGCAATAAAATACCGAAAACATTTTTATAGGATCATTTCTTTGTTATATTATCATAAAACTATATATATTGTCAATAAAAAACAATATTATTTCTATAAGGAGTTGTTTTCGTTGGGAAGAAATTGATGTGTCTTATATGTGGGGATGAAATTCAGCAATTTGACAAATATTTTTTCAATTCATTAAGTCGATTTTTTGCTTCGGCTCTTCCGAGGTTATAAACTCGCCTAAGTTCCTTCGGGTCGTCTTCCGTTCTGCTTATGTTAAGAGGATCGGGCGGGCGGAATACAAACACCTTGCCGTGAGCTTCCCTTGCTTCTATTTCTTTTATTTGCTTGTTGTATCTTTCGTGCCTTATGAGCATAGCTTCGGCTATTTTGGGGTATTTGCGCATGGCAAGTTTTATAAGCGGCGAAAAGTGCATTTTCTTTTTTACATAGCCTTTGGGCTGAGTGAGTATTATAACACTTTTGTTGTAGCCTAAGTTTTCCATATATTTGTACGGAACGGGGGTCACTATTCCGCCGTCTAAAAGTTTGTAGCCGTCAACTTCCACTATATTTGATACGAGCGGCATGGATGCGGAAGCTCTGAACCATTGAAGGTCTTTCTCTCCGCCGTCGGTGCATTTGTGATATACCGTTTCACCCGTTTCGGCGTTTGTGGCACCTACATAAAACTCCATAGGGTCGTTTTTAAAAGTTTCCGTATCGAAGGGATCTATTTCTTCGGGAATGGTGTGGTAGCAAAAATCCGCATTGTAGAGGTCGCCTGTTTTCAAAAGGGAACGAACACTGCAATATCTCGGGTCTTTGCAAAGCATTATGTTGTATCTTACAGATCTTCCTATTTGTTTTGATTTGTAATTACAGCCGAAAACGGCACCTGCGGATATTCCCGCGGCACCGTCAAAGTTTATGCCTTCTTCCATAAGCACGTCTATTACGCCGCTTGTGAACATTCCGCGCATAGCACCGCCTTCCATTATGAGGGCGGATTTTATTTTATTTGACATTGTTTGTACCAAAAGGGGGTGTGTAAAATTCACACCCCTCATATCATTAATTCATTTTAACTCTGTGGAATACTTTCTTTCCTTTTTTGATCATAAGCTCGCCGTTTTCATCGAGAGAATCGGTGGTGACGGTGTAATTAATATCGGTGATCTGTTCTCCGTTTATTCTTACGCCGCCTTGCTGTATAAGTCGTCTTGCTTCTCCGTTTGAAGGTACAAGCTCGCATTTGGAAAGTAATGAAATAAGACCTATGCCGTCTTTAAGCTCGGCTTCGGGGATCTCGGTGGTGGGTACGCTTCCGCCCATTGCACCGCCCGCAAAAAGTGCCTTTGCGGCAGTTTGAGCCTTCTTTGCCTCATCTTCTCCGTGTACAAGGCTTGTAAGCTCATAAGCAAGTATTTCCTTGGCTTCGTTGAGCTGACTGCCTTCCCACTTATCCATTTCGTCGATTTGTTCAAGAGGAAGGAATGTGAGCATCCTTATGCACTTAAGCACGTCGGCATCTCCCACGTTTCTCCAATACTGATAGAAATCGTAGGGGCTTGTTTTGTCGGGATCGAGCCATACAGCGCCCGATTGTGTCTTG
>CAMOYW010000103.1 GCA_946630405.1 uncultured Clostridia bacterium
TTTTTATGAGCAAATAACTGAAGGTTGATTTTAAACATATTAATTACCTCCGTTTTCGGTAAGCTTAACTTCACTGCCGTATTCCTCTTCAAGGGAACGAAGCCCCAATATCAAGGAATCAAAAAGCAATTTTGCAAAGCCTTTATCGTCGTATTCGGTTATCTCTACAAGCATATATCCCTCTTCTGCCTCCGCTTCAAAGCATGCGGATGTGAGCATTTCCAAAGAGTTGGCAAAGTTCAGCATCAGCATAGATACAGCGGAACACACTATAGGGTCGCCGTGGTTCTGCACCTCAACGGCGAAAGGGAGATCGTCTCGCCTTGATATATTTACCGTAATCATATTAACCGTTGATCTTTTCTATCTTAAGCTTTGTGAAGGGCTGTCTGTGGCCGTTCTTCTTGTGGAAGCCTTTCTTGGGCTTGTACTTGTATACAATGACCTTCTTAGCCTTGCCTTCGCCTATCACGGAAGCCTTAACGCTTGCACCGGATACTGTGGGAGCACCTACCTTGATAGAGTCACCCTCGCCAACTGCCAACACGCTTTCAAAGGTATAGTCACTGCCTGCTTCAACACCGAGCTTCTCAACTGTGATGATGTCGCCTTCGTTTACCTTGTACTGCTTTCCGCCTGTTTCGATAATTGCGTACACTTTTGTACACCTCCTTAAAATGGAACTCGCCGATGTACGGGTGCTTTCGACTTAAACCCGACCCGAGCGGCATAACAAGAGCTATTTTACCATAGCAAAGTCACTTTGTCAATATCTTATTTTATTTGTTTTATATGGAGGGTGTCCAGTGCTGCTGGTTGTATATGTCCACAAAAAGATAGGTTATCTTGATGTTTGCATCGTTTATGGTAACATCACTTATTTCCATACTGTCGCTTACGGTTATTTCATCACCGAAAAGGTAGCTGTTTTGGTATTTTCCGTCATAGCCGTAATAGTCGCATATGAATTTGAGTTTGTCGCCGTTTTTAAGTTCAAGCAGGTTCTTTGCTACTGTCTCAGTTTCACCTTCCGTGTAGTCATACGTGGCACCTGCGATATAGCCTTGAGGATGTTCGTTGTCAAATACACATATAAGGTTGACCTTTTCATCGTTAAGGAATGCGGGGATCCTTCCCGTTATGGTGTAATTGTCTCCTTCTTCGACAGTATCGAGGTGGAAATAGGGCACGACCTGCTTATCTATGGCAAGCCATGTTTTTTCGGTGTCGGCTATCATAGCCTTGCCGTCTATCGAGTACGTGTTGTCAAGTCCGAGGTTTATAAAGCCTTCTCCGTCATCCAGGAATACGTTCTTATCTATTCTTTGAACAAGTGACCACTTATCGGAAGAGAGGGCGATCTTGTTTCCGTCGCTCCAAGTCAGGTCGGAATCCGAAAGCATATTCATTTGAATATAGCTCGTAACATCATCGGAAGAAAGTGCTCTGTCGGATAAAAAGGCGGTATTTGAGCTGTCAAGCCCCGATATGGATGAAACGGAGCCGCCGAGGAATTGTGTCAGCAAACTTGATATGGCTTGTTCTCCGTAGCTGCTTGCACTCTCTCCGAGTAGCGTGGAAAGAGGGCTTGCCGTACCGCCCGATGCCGCCTGACCGGAAACTTCCATCTTTGCAAAGCTGGAAATACATCTTGAATAGTCATCGCTCATACCTATTTTTTTGTAGGTCTTGACTATTTTATCCACATAAGATGCCTTTTTGTAAGGGAAGTATATGGAAAGTCCGCTTGCGTTTGTTATATTTGATGATGTTCTGTTGTACTTTACCGCACCCAATATGGCATCCGAAAGTTCTTTGCCTTCGGTCGTGCCCATGTTGAGGGCGAGGTTTGCAAGGTCGACCTGGTCTATCCTTGAAGAGGGAGAGAATTCTCTTGCACCGTTTCTTGCCTTGGATACCTGCGCATACTGCTTATCTTTTATAAGCTGTGCGGTGTTGTTTGCAAAGGCGGAAAGCTTTGCAGGAAGAGTGTTTGAAAGTTCGGCAAGGTCAACTACCGAAAGAGTGGTCTTTTGCCCTCTGCAAAGTTGTGCACATTTGCTTACAAAGTCGTCGCAAATGTTTTTGCCTATCTCGGTGGTGGGCATGGAAGTATTGTTGCTGAGCTTTGTGAGCCAGTCCGTATAGTACCAACCGATACCAGGCTCGGTTTCTTCGGAGGCGATAAGATAGTCTCCGTATTTGGAAAGCATCAGGGCATTTTCGGCGGTTGCCATAAGGCAGGCATCAAAGCCGATGATATCGAACTTGATACCGCTGTTTTTAAGTGCAGTATCTATACCTTCAAGCGTCATGGAGCCGCTTCTCGGATATTTCTGGTCGTAACCGAAGCCCGTAACACTTCCGCCGCCGTGATCCCAGAAAATAAGCTCATATCTGTCGGCAGGGAAGTTTGAACTTGCGTATTTTATAAATTCCGTAAGAGTTTCGGGATCCGTCATGGTCTTGCTGCCCATATTGGCTTTAAGCTGTGTGAGGGAGCCTTTTTTGACCTGATATATCTGGTTAACGGAGCTGCTTATTTGCGAAGTTCTCCAGCTTGAACATCCACCCGTGTAAACGATAACATTGACATTGTCGGATATATCCGCAGAAGCCATTTCACGAAGGTCGTTCGTTGCCATGGATGCCTTTGATTCAAGGTCGGTACCGCAAAGATAGACCATCATGGTTATTTTGTCCGTGCCGTTACCTTTTATGGTCGTATACTTTTCTCTTGAACCCTCTACAACGGAGGTATTGAGTGTGCCCGTGTTTTGAAGCTCGCCGTATTGCTCCGAACTTCCCGAAAGATAGCTTTGGTCAACGGAACCTGTGCCCGAAAGACCGCCCAAAAGGCTGCCGACACCGCCGCCTCCGCCAAGCAAAAGTAAAATGATTATTAGTATCAGCTTGCCTCCGATGCCGCCCGAAGAGCGTGTGCCTCCGCCGCCACCTCCTACGGGAGCGGAAGCCCCCGTAGGGCCGATGTTAAGCCCCTGCCCGTGTTTGTGTAATCCCTGACCTGCACCCGTAACGTGCTTTTCTCGTGCGCGCGGTGTTTCTGCCATAAATTATACCTCCCATTATAGGTTTAATCATCAAAAATTTCATCATACAGTATCATTTCCTCTATACTGTACGGTTCGTCTTTTTCTTTCATCTGTCTGTAAGTCTTATCGTCTACCTCTATGATCCGGGTCTCGGTGACGGTTTTGGTTCCGAATAAGCCCTTTTTCTTGACGGGGACTTTAACTTTTACTTTGTGTTTCATGTATTTTTTTTGCGGTAAGATCAGTTCGGTAATTCTCCGTGAGCTTTTCTGCATTCGTTACAAAGCTCATAACCATCGGAAATATAGTCGCTGAGATCCGTTACATTTTCGATTTTGTTTTTTGCATATATATCATTTATACCCGCACAGTCCGAATAATGTATCTTCATTGTGTTTTTGTTAAGTACATAAGGTCCGTGTGTTACATCTGTCCGTTCTGCTGTTTCGGTGTTCTCGGTGCTGTTGCTTTCGGCACTCGGGAGATCGGGATTTGACGCATTTGTTTCCGCTGCATCCTCTATAAGCCTTTCCATAGCTTCGTTAAAGTCGATATTTCTTTCAACGGAAATGTCATAGCTTATTTTTTCGATATTGTTTGATTGTTTTACAAGTCCGATGAATAAATAGAATTCAATTCCGTTTATTCCCATCTTTACTATATCGGACTCGTCAGCGAGGAATTCTCTGAAACCTTGTGCTTTTACGATCGCATCCTTGTATGATACAAGCAAAGCTTTCATTTCACGGTCAAGTGCGGCAAGGCTTTCGGGTGCGGAAGTATTGTTCAATATATTAATAAGTTTTTCGAGTCTGTTTACGGTTTCGGGGGAAAGAGCATTATCACTTGAAGAATCGAACGTTCTTTCAACCTCCGTCATACCGACTGCGATCGCCTCCAAATAAGCCTTTTCTTTATCGTTAAACGGGATTTCGGGCTTGTTGGGGTCGGCTTTAAAGTTATAATTGCCGTCCATTATGGATGAGCTTGTTTCTTTAAAGGTACTTAAATCGGTATAATTGTTTTTGTCGGTAATGGTAGTTGCCTTGGTCTCGGCATCAAAATCAAGCTCGTAGCCCACGCTTTCAAGTATCTCTCTTAAAGGAAGCATCGTTCTTCCGTTTTCTATTATCACGGGGTTTTCAAGCACCTTGTATTCAAGATCGGGGGTCGATTTTAAAACGATAAGCTTATTGCTTTG
This sequence comes from uncultured Clostridia bacterium, assembly GCA_946630405.1. Taxonomy (GTDB): domain Bacteria; phylum Bacillota; class Clostridia; order Lachnospirales; family CAG-274; genus UBA3680. The sequence goes on from CAMOYW010000103.1 coordinate 4,255, forward strand.
TGTAAAGAGCATAACGGAATAGTAATCGTTTGAAAGAGTTACCTCTTTAGCGGCATTATCCCATTCTACATCAAAGTCAAGAGATTCAAATACATCTCTTATCGGTACGTAGGTCCTGTCGTTTTTAATAATAGGGGCTTGATCCGTATACTTTACGGGATCTCCGTTAACTATCACATCGTTTGCAAATACGGGTGTGGATATCATCATTACGGCAGAAAGTGCCAAGGCAAGTAATTTTTTCATTTAAGATTTCCTCCTTTAAAAAAGGCTGCCGTTTCCGACAGCCGGTTTGTTTTATTGAACGTCTTCGTTTGTTGTTTCGATATCGTTCGATTTTAAGCCGACACTTTCGGCTATGGTTTGTATCTCTTTTGCAATGTCGATATTTCTCTCAACGGATAAGTTATAAATGGATTCGTTTATTTCGTTGAGTGAAGATGAAAGACCGACAACAGATGCAAGACCTGCGTAAAGAGTGAGATTCATCTTTACATTATCGGGTTCATCGGCAATAAAATCCTGAAGTCCTTTTAAATTGAGTACTGTCTCCTTAACTTCCGAAAATGTCTTTTTGATCATAGGGTGAAGCTCTTTTAAGCTATCGGGAGGAGTTGTGGAATCTAAAAGCATTTCTGCGGATGAGAATACCTTTTCAAGCTCTTCTGTCGGGTATTCATCTATATCGCTTACCGAGTCAAAACCTTTAAGTGCGGTGGCAAAACCGAGGATGTAAGCCTTTTCGTCTTCCGTAAGAGGAACCGCTTCCTTGTTGGGGGCGGCTGTGAATTCGCGCTCTTCTTTAGACATGTCGGTAAGGTTGCATTCATATCCGAGCACGCCGAAGGACGCGACATTGAAACGCGTGCTGAGCGGCGTCTTCCGCAGCGTCTGATGATTCGGCACGTCCGAAACATGCGCCGCGATGACCGACATCGGATAGCCGTAGCTGTAACCGTTCTGAATCTCAGCGCGGCAGAGCGCATCCGTATTGTCACTTCCCCAGATCTGCGGAAAATAGCAGAGGATGCCAAGGTCGGTGCGG
>CAMOYW010000104.1 GCA_946630405.1 uncultured Clostridia bacterium
GACAAGCATATTTTCATCAAGCATTTTTTTCACGATATTATAAGCACGGGTCTTTTTTACTCCGAGAATTTTTTGTATATCTTCATCGGTGAGAGTGCCGTATTTTCTCACGGATTCTAATATAACGGACTCCTGTTTGCTTATTTGAGGCATTTTATATGCCATGGGATCATGATTCATATTGGGAATCACAAGCTTAAATACATTAGGTGTTACTTCTATTTTGGGCTTTTGCACGCAGTTTTCGTACAGCGTATATATACGCCTTATACCCGTTCCGTAGGATTCTATAAGGTGAAGTCTGTGAAAAACATCGGCAAGTTTTTTGTTGCGTGGCTGTGATATACCGTTTTTAATATCTTCTACCGAAAGCCCTAAAGGCAAACCGCCCAAGGATATGAACTCCGTTTCTTTTTCGTTTATATTGATGATTATACTTCCGCTAAAACTGTAATCACGATGTACCAAAGCGTTTAAAAGTGCCTCTCTCAATACCTCCTCCAAATAATCGGGATGTTCCACCCTTGTCAAGCCTCTGATCTCGGCAGGTGATCTGTTGCAAAGAAGAAGATATGTAAACGCTTCATCAAGCTGTCTGAAAACAGAACCCCCGAATTCCTTACTGTCTTTAAATCGGGTATTTTCTTCATCCGCAAACACAGCGATCTTTAAAGTGTGTGTACATTGATCCGACATAAGCAACGCAAGGTTTGTGTAAAGCATATCGGATTCATCTATCATTCCGAGCGCACGGTATTTCTCCTCGGAAAAATCCACTCCGTATTTTTTAAATGTCGCTTTCGCCGTATCAAAGCTCAATTCCTGATTAAGAGAGCGCATATTTTCAAATACATCTCCGTCGGAGGCTTTTATCATCTGCCTTATCATTTCGGGCGATGCGGGTACACTTGATGCCCCCTGCCGAACAAAGACCCCGTTCGGCTTCAGACCCTTTGATTTAAGATAATAGGGCTTGGAAGAGCCTTCACTCACTTCGATTTTGACAACTTCGCCTTCTTCAAGCGAATACTTTACGAACATTGTAATATCGGGAGATACAGCATCCCTGATGCCGTTTGTAATGCGTGTATATATATCATCCACATCGGAAAGCCCGACTATCTCGCCGCTATCGTTTACCCCTACAAGGATCGTTCCGCCGCTCGTGTTTGCAAAAGCTACGGCTGTTTTATATATTTCATCCGTAAATGCCGATTTGTATTCGATATTTTCCGTTTCGTAATTCATATCGTTCACCTCTTTTTCACATTATAAGTGAATTTTCACCCCTCGTCAAGTGAAAAAAGTGAATTTTCACTTTTATTCGGTGAATTTTCATATCAAAAAGTGAATTTTCACTTTTGTGGGTGAATTTTCACTCTTTGCGATCTTTTACCCTTTCTTGACAAATCCCCTCCTTTATATTAAAATTATTACCATAGACTAACCGACATTTATTTTTATACTATACGGAACAGGACGGAGCAGAATATGGCTAAAGCGGCGGGACTTACTCCCATGATGGAGCAGTATATGAGCATAAAGGAGCAGTACAAACATTGTCTGCTTTTCTACAGATTGGGGGATTTTTACGAGCTGTTTTTTGACGATGCGCTGGTAGCGTCAAAGGAGCTGGAGCTTACTCTTACGGGGAAGGACTGCGGACTTGAAGAGCGTGCGCCCATGTGCGGTGTACCGTTCCACAGTGCGGAAAGCTACATCTCACGCCTTGTGGAAAACGGCTACAAGGTGGCGGTCTGCGAGCAGACGGAAGACCCGAAGCAGGCAAAGGGCATAGTGAAGCGAGAGGTCATAAGGATAGTGACCCCCGGTACTTTGCTTGACACGGGAGTGCTTGACGAGAGCAGAAACAACTACATTACCTGTATTTGCAAAAATGCCGACGGCTACGGTGTGGCTACGTGTGATGTGACTACGGGCGATATGCTTGTGACCGACTGCACCGAAAAGCGCACGGTGATAGACGAGCTTGCACGCTTTACCCCTGCCGAGATAATAGTAAACGCCGCCTGCGACCTTTTGGAAGATATAGAGCGAATATTTGACAAAAAGCCTGCCTGCTACGACGAAACGGCATTTGACTACCGTGTGGCAGACGTATGTCTTTGCAACCACTTTTCCGTCATAAACCTTGAAGGCTACGGCATAGCCGACAAAAGAAGCTGTGTATCCGCTTCGGGTGCGCTTATGTCCTACTTAAGCGTAACGCAGATGAACGCCCTTGAGCATATTTCTTCACTTCGCTATTATAATTCGGGCAAGTATATGCTGCTTGATATAAGTTCACGCAGAAATCTGGAGCTTACAAAAACAATGCGTGACGGAGCGAAAAAAGGCTCTCTTCTTTGGGTGATAGACAAGACAAAGACCGCCATGGGCGCAAGACAGCTTAGAAACTGGACGGAGCAGCCCCTAAAAGAACCCGCCGCCATAAACAAAAGGCTCGACTGTGTGGAAAGCTTTACTTCTTCCGCTATGGAAAGAGATGAACTGACGGAGCTTCTTTCAAAGGTGTATGACATTGAGCGTATAATGGCAAAGATAATATACGCCACCAATAACGCAAGGGATCTGACCGCCTTGAAGCAATCTCTCGGCATACTTCCATCACTGAAAGAACATCTTTTAAAAAACAAATGCGAGTATGTACGAAGGCTCGGCGAGGAGCTTGACCCCGTAGAAGATATATTTGCTCTTATAGACGAGGCGATAGATGAAGATGCGCCGTTCAGCGTGCGAGAGGGCGGCATGATAAAGGCGGGCTATAACAAAGAGGTAGATGATCTGCGTAACGCAAAAAACAGCGGCACGCAGTGGCTGACCGAGCTTGAACGCACCGAAAGAGAGAGAACGGGCATAAAGAATCTGCGTGTAAAGTTCAACAAGGTCTTCGGCTACTTCATAGAGGTGACCAACTCCTACAAGGATATGGTACCCGAAACTTATGTGCGTAAACAGACTTTGACCAACTGCGAAAGATACATCACGGACGAGCTGAAAAAGCTTGAAGACAGCATACTCGGAGCGGATGAAAAGCTCAACACTTTGGAATATGAGCTGTTCTCCGCCGTTCGCCGGAAAACCGCCGAACAGGTGGAGAGAATAAACGCCTCGGCAAAAAAGGTGGGCATAACCGATGCCCTCATATCACTTGCAGACGTTGCCGTGCGCAACAACTATGTGCGCCCGGCGGTCAACGAAAGCGGCGTGATAGATATAAAAGACGGGCGGCATCCCGTAGTGGAAGCAGTATCAAAGCAGCAGTTCATTCCGAACGACATTTACCTTGACAGATCCGACAACAGGCTCAACATAATCACAGGACCCAATATGGCGGGTAAATCCACCTATATGAGGCAATGCGCCCTTATAGTGCTGCTTGCACAGATGGGAAGCTTCGTGCCTGCACGCTCGGCAAATATAGGCGTATGCGACAGGATATTTACACGAGTGGGAGCTTCCGATGACCTTGCCACGGGTCAATCCACATTCATGGTGGAAATGGTTGAAGTGGCAAGCATACTGAACAATGCGACTTCAAACTCACTTCTGATACTTGATGAAATAGGCAGAGGTACTTCTACCTACGACGGACTGAGCATAGCGTGGGCGGTACTTGAATACATAAACGAAAAGATAGGGGCAAGAACGCTTTTTGCCACGCATTATCACGAACTTACCGACCTGGAGGGCAAGACTGCGGGCATAGTGAATAAAAGCGTGAGCGTGAAAGAAAAAGACGGCGATGTCATCTTCCTGCGCAAAATAGTAAACGGCGGAGCGGATAAAAGCTACGGCGTGCATGTGGCAGGGCTTGCGGGAGTGCCCGATGCGGTGCTTTCAAGAGCGAACGACATACTCTATACCCTTACCCTGCAAAAAGAAGGCATGCAAATGCCCGACCCCACGCAAATAGTACACAAAGAGGAAAAGACCGATCCCGTACTTGAAGAACTGCGCAAAAGTCTTTTGAACGAGGACATAAACAACATGACACCCATACAGGCGATGCAAAAGCTGTATGAAATAAAGGAAATCCTGAGTAAATGATACATGTACTTGACAGCAACTTAATAGACAAAATAGCCGCAGGTGAGGTGGTGGAACGCCCTGCCTCGGTGGTAAAGGAGCTTGTGGAAAACTCCGTGGATGCGGGTGCTACCGAAGTGACGATAGAGATAGAAGGCGGAGGTATTGACCTTATAAGAGTGAGCGACAACGGAAAAGGCATCGCTAAAGAAGAACTGCGCACCGCCTTTTTGCGCCACGCCACAAGCAAGCTCAATAAAATAGAAGACCTTGAAGCCATACCGACTTTCGGCTTTAGAGGAGAGGCACTTTCAAGCATATCCTCTGTTGCCGAGGTGGAAGTGATAACCAAAACGGCATCCGACGAGATAGCGCACAGGCTCGTGCTTTCGGGCGGCGTTGTCACGGAAGAGGGAGAATGTGCCGCAAATCAAGGCACTTCAATGTGTATAAAGAATCTCTTTTTTAACACGCCCGCAAGGCGTAAATTCCTTAAAAAGCCCGCTACGGAAGGTTCTCTTGTGTCGGAAGTAATGAACAAAATGGCGATGGGACACCCCGAAGTGGCTTTCAAATACACCGCAAACGGCTCTCGTATGCTGCAAACGGGCGGAGACGGAAATTTGCGTGAAAACATATTTCAGATATACGGCAGAGACACCGCCTCAAAGCTGATAGAGGTAAAGCACGAAAAGGACGGCTATGTCATATCGGGCATGATAGGCAAGCCTGAACTGAACAGAGGAAACAGAAGTTATGAAAACTTTTTCATAGCGGGAAGAGCCGTAAAAAGCAAGATAGTGTCTGCCGCAGCGGAAGATGCCTACAAAGGCAGACTTATGACGGGCAAATTCCCCGTATTCATACTTGACCTGCGTGTGCCCGACGGCTGTGTGGATGTGAACGTACATCCCGCAAAGCTTGAAGTCAGATTTTCGGATGAAGGGAAGATATATGAGCTTGTAAAAACGGCAATAGACAAAGCTTTGGGCGGAGAGGAACTTATACCGAAAGTCAGCTGGGATCAGAGCCCCAAAGAAAAGGCACCCGAGCAGCTGAAAATAGATAACGAATTTGAATATACGGCAAAGCCCATGGACACGCCCAAAATGAAGGTTGCCGAGCCCGCGGCGGTACACACGCCCGTTGCCGCCGACGACTTTACCTACGATACAAAGCCTGCAGAGCCTTTGATAGCCGTAAAATCACTTAA
>CAMOYW010000105.1 GCA_946630405.1 uncultured Clostridia bacterium
GAGAAGGCTTCAAGCTTTTTTGCTCTATTTCCTCATCAAAGGTGGCAAAACTGCCGCATTCGGGGCATTTCCCGAGCCATTTGCCCGTAGTGTAGCCACACTCTCTGCATACATACTTTGTTTTGACCTTCGCCATTTTACGCGAGTTTCTTTATGGCGATCTTAACGGGGTTATCGGAAAGCTCCGCACTGAAACTCACCTTACCCGAAAGATTGCTCTTTATCTGGTCTATTTCAACATCGTCTATATATATGGCATAACCCATATTGGGTTCAAGCTCAAGAGTTATCTGTACACTTCCGTTGCCCTCTGCTTCAAATGTGGTAAGCTTGCTGTCTACCGAAAGATTATGCACGGTGGCACCGGGTACGCTCTCCAAAAGAAGAGCCGAATTTTTTGAAAGTCTGGTCACATCCTTATATGTTCTGACTTTATATATATCTCCGTCAACCTTAAAATCCTCTACTTTGAGCTTATCGGCTCTTGTGTAATCTCCAAAACTTAAAGTGTTATCGGCATTTTTAACAATACCTTCAGCAATAACTGCCATTTTGTTATCCTCCTTAACGGGGAATCCGAATTTTTTTGACATTTCCCCATTGTTGTTATATAATTATAGCAAACAATCAAAAAATTATCAATTACTATTTTTACAAATTACTTTGCATCGAATCGAAGTAATACTTATGACAATATAAAGCATGCTGTTCAATTCATTAACATTTATAATATTTTTATGTATCACGGTTGCCCTATATTACCTGCTTCCCCAAAAAGCGACTTCTTTCATGCTTTTTATCGCAAGCTGTATATTCTATATGTGGTGGGAACCGATATTTATCGTGCTGATACTTTTTGTTACCCTTGTCAGCTACATTTCCGCAAGGCTCATGGATAAGTATCCCGCCCGCAAAAAGGCAACTCTTATCATAAGCCTCATACTCAGCTTTTCACTTTTATTCATATTTAAGTATGCGGTATTTTTCAACGATACGCTTATTTGGCTGTGCGGCAGGCTTTCCCTTAAAGCGCCCAAACACTTTGACATACTGCTTCCTATGGGAATTTCCTTTTTCACCTTTCAGGCTGTAAGCTATGTGATAGATGTATACCGCAATGAATACAAAAGCGAAAAAAGCTTCTTAAAGCTTGCCCTTTTCGTTATGTTTTTCCCTCAGCTTGTGGCGGGTCCTATCGAAAGAGCGGACAGGCTTTTATCTCAGCTTTCCGTCAAACATAAATTTCATGCAAAAAATTTCAGCCTCGGCATTAAACTTATGCTTATGGGCTATTTTAAAAAGGTCGTCATCTCCGACCGTGCCGCCATGCTTGTAGATACGGTCTACAACTCGGCACATAATTTCACAGGGCTTTCGCTTATTATCGCCACACTTTTGTTTGCCGTTCAGATATACTGCGACTTCGGAGGCTACACGGATATCGCAAGAGGCTGTGCAAAACTTCTCGGAATAGACCTTATGCAAAACTTTGACCGCCCTTATTTCGCTTTTTCAATAAAGGATTTTTGGCGGCGCTGGCACATTTCCCTGAGCACCTGGTTCAGAGACTATTTATACATTCCCATGGGAGGCAGCCGCTGCTCGACCGCAAGGAAATATTTTAACCTCTTTGTTACGTTTGCCGTCAGCGGACTTTGGCACGGAGCCAACTGGACATTTGTAATATGGGGAACTTTACACGGAATATATCAGATAATCGGAGATCTTAAAAACAAACTCCTTCAAAAGCTCGGTCTTTCGGAAGTTCAAAAGCTTTTTAAACCCTTTGCCATACTCATCACATTTGTACTTGTGGTGTTTGCATGGATATTTTTTAGGGCAAATACCGTTTCCGATGCTTTTTATATAATACAAAATCTTAAATTTGAGCTGAGCAAGCAATACCTGTACGAGACCCTTCTTTCTCTCGGTATAGGCTTGTACGATCAACTCATGCTGTTAATTGCGATAGCGTGGCTTTTCATGACCGATGCGATAAGCTTTAAATACGATATACACACTTTACTTTCCAAAACAATCTTTCCCGTCAGGTTTGTATACTACTACATACTTGCGGCATTTATATTACTTGCGGGGGTGTTCTCGGGTGGCGGACAATTCATCTACTTCCAATTTTAAATATATTATAAAATATGCCCTATTTGTATGCGCTTTGCTTCCGCTTATTTACATCGCAGGCAACAAATACTCCGAAGCAAGCACGGTAAACAAAATAAACGGCTTTAATAAATTGCGCTGGGACGAATTTTATGCTTCAAAGCCCGACAGCATTGATATGCTTTTTATAGGCTCATCACATTCCTACTGCACCTATGACCCCGAAAAGATCGATGCCGCACTCGGCACAAACAGCTATCAGCTCGGTATGCCGCTTCAACATCCCGACTCGACCTACTTTACACTGCTTGAAGCACTCAATACTCAAAACCCCAAAACGGTCGTTTTCGATGTTTATTGGGATATGCTTGACGATGAATTTGAACTTGTACAAGCAGGATATCTTTTTCAGGTACTCAGGGACAAAGAACTTGAAGAGAAATACATAAAAGAGGTATTTCCTCTTGCAGAAAAGATCAAATATAACGTTAAGCTGTTTAGATACCAACAAGACTATTTTGCCTTCAAAAGCTCAACTCTTAAAGAAGACATCATGAACCGTTTCGATGTGACTTCTCCCGCCACGCAAAGCCAGGTGGGAGAGGAAGCATATCACTCCAAAGGCTACACCTACTGCACCTACACAATGCTCGAAGACGAATACGACAAAACCAATCAATTCAAAGGTGTGGACGGCAGTAAAATAAAGTTTACAAATGCACAGCTCAAATATATGGATAAAATAATAAAGCTTTGCAAAGAAAGGGATATAGAGCTTATACTGACCACAGCTCCCATTGCAAATCCCTCACTTGAATACATTAAAAACTATGACAAGATATCGGACAGAATACAAAAAATAGCCGATGAAAATTCTCTCCGCTATCTTGATTTTAATCTTGTAAACCAAAATGAACATATATTTGCGGATGAAAATTTCAGAGACGATGCTCACTTGAACGATTCGGGAGTGAAAATTGCCGATGAATACTTCTGCAAATGGTATAAAGCACAATAAACCGCAATGAAAGGACAATTATGGACATAATCAAAAAACTTACGGAAGAATTTTCCGTAACAACGGAACAAGCACAAAATGTAGTAAATATGCTCGATGAGGGCAACACCATACCCTTTATCGCACGCTACCGCAAGGAACTTACAGGTTCTATGAGCGATACCACCATAAGAGAGCTTTCGGAAAGGCTCACTTACCTTCGCTCCCTCGAAGAACGAAAAGAGACCGTCGTAAACTCGATCACCGAGCAGGGCAAAATGACGGATGAGCTTGCCCTTGCCATAGCAAACGCCCAAACCGTGACGGAACTGGAGGACATTTACCGCCCCTACAAACCCAAAAGACGTACAAGGGCGACTATTGCAGTTGAAAAGGGACTTACTCCTCTTGCAAACATCATAACCCTTCAGCAAATAACCGAACCGCTTGAAAACTTCGCCAAAGATTTTGTAAGCGAAGAAAAAGAGATCCCCAACACCGCAGCGGCAATAGCGGGTGCCATGGACATCATTGCGGAAGAAATATCCGACAACGCGGACTACCGCGCCAAAATCAGGGATCTCACCTTTAAAAAGGGCATAATCAAGTCCGCCCTTTCAAAAGAGGAAAACGCAAACAGCGTATACGAGATGTACTATGAATACGAAGAACCCGTTTCAAAGATCCCAGGGCACAGAATACTTGCCATAAACAGAGGGGAAAACGAAAAGGTGCTTACCGTAAAGATAGATGCACCCGTAGACGACATTATAAAATACCTTGAAAAAAGGATCATAAAGGGAAACAAAAATACCGACGAATACCTTAAAATGACGATAGACGACAGCTATAAGCGCTTGATAGCTCCCTCGATAGAACGAGAGATACGCACCGCATTGACCGAAAGTGCGCAGGAAAGTGCAATTAAAGTATTCGGAGAAAACCTCAAACAGCTCCTCATGCAGCCGCCCATCAAAAACAAACGCGTGCTTGCCCTTGACCCCGGCTACAGAAACGGCTGCAAGCTTGCAGCAGTGGACGGAACGGGAAAAGTACTTGAAACGGGTGTAATATATCCCACTATACCTCCAAAAGTCAGATCTTCGGCGGAAACTTTGGAGCGTATGATACTTAAAAACAAAATCGAACTTCTTGCGATAGGAAACGGCACTGCATCAAGGGAAACAGAGGCTTTTGCCGTAGATGTGCTCAAAAAGATCGACAAGGATATCAAATACGTGATAGTAAATGAAGCGGGTGCCTCCGTATATTCCGCTTCAAAGCTCGGTGCGGAAGAGTTCCCCGACTTTGACGTGGCTGTCAGAAGTTCGGTATCACTTGCAAGAAGACTTCAAGACCCTCTTGCGGAGCTTGTAAAAATAGAACCTCAAGCCATAGGCGTAGGTCAATATCAGCATGATATGAACAAAAAGCGCCTTTCCGAAGCCCTCGGCGGAGTGGTGGAAGATTGTGTAAACAACGTAGGTGTCGACCTTAACACCGCCTCACCCTCTCTTTTATCCTACGTATCGGGCATAAGCGGCACCATAGCGAAAAACATACTTGAATACAGAGAAGCAAACGGCACCTTCAAATCAAGAAAAGAGCTGTTAAAGGTGCCCAAACTCGGACCCAAAGCATTTGAGCAGTGCGCAGGCTTTTTAAGAGTGGACGGCGACGAACCCCTCGACAATACAGGCGTACATCCCGAAAGCTACAAGGCGGCAAAAGAGCTCATATCGCTTATAGGTAAGGATGAAAAAGAACTTAAAAACGGCGAACTCAAAAACCTTGATTCAATGATAACGGACAAGAAGAAAACAGCCGACCAACTCGGGATCGGTCTCCCGACCCTTATCGACCTTATAAAGGAGCTTGAAAAGCCCGGCAGAGACCCCAGAGAGGAACTCCCCGCACCCATACTCAAAAGCGACGTACTCGAACTTAAGGACTTAAAAGAGGGTATGGTACTCAAAGGCACCGTGCGCAATGTTATAGATTTTGGCGTATTTGTAGACATAGGCGTTCATCAGGACGGACTTGTTCACATTTCTCAGCTTTGCAATAAATTTGTGAAGCATCCCTTAGAAGTGGTAAGCGTAGGCGACATAGTCGATGTAAAAGTACTCGGAGTAGACGA
>CAMOYW010000106.1 GCA_946630405.1 uncultured Clostridia bacterium
CTGCGATAACATTATCTCAAATCTGCTTCAAGTGAATTAATCAGTGTTTCCCTAAAACTGCATTGAAGTTGTTTTTAGAGATACCCCATAAGGAGAAGTCGGTTAGAATCCGACGCAACAGCCATTACCGTATTTGACTATGTCATAAGTCGGGTCGCCTTTAACGGAATGCTTAGGGTAAATGTAAGCTACCGTATGAGGGGCATTATGCCCCTTTATTTGGCTGTCGTTTGACAGCTTTTTTTATTTGGAGGTAAATTATGAAAAAATTATTATTGATAGTAATTTTGTTGATGGTTGTTGTGTCATGCCCTTGCTATGCTGTTGATGCGCAAGCCTATGCCGAAAAAAGACTTGACGAATACAGAGATTCTCTTGATCCTGAATCGTTAAAATATGGCTGGCTTGGCGGAGAGTGGCTGGCTGTGGCTTTATCTTATGAGAATGATGAACTGTTTGACCGTTATTTGGCGGACCTTAAAAAGGCTCTTGTTTCTACAAAAGGAGTACTTGACGAAAGAAAATATACGACTTATTCAAGAGTGATACTTGCGTTAAATGCTCTGGGAGAAGATGCTTCCGATTTTTCGGGTTACGATCTTTACGAATATCTTTCGGATTATGATAAGGTCACCGCACAGGGGTTGACGGGTGCCGTGTTTGCACTTATTGCTCTTGATAACGAAAATACGGAAGATACCGTAAAGGGCAGATATATTGACCTGATACTTTCAAGACAGAAGGAAGACGGAGGTTTTGGGTTGCAAGAATTCTCAGAGCCCGATGTTACCGCCATGGTGCTTATATCATTGTATAAACATCAAGATGATAAAAAAGTTTCGGAATGTATCGACAGGGCACTTGTATGGCTTTCCGAAAATGAGAACAGCAACGGCTGCTTCCAAATAGGAGAGGAAACATCCGAATACAATTCTCAGGTGATAATAGCACTTTCGACACTCGGAATAGATCCCGAGACCGATACCCGATTTATTAAAAACGGTAAAACGCTCTTTGACGGTCTTTCGGGGTTTGAATCCGAATTGGGTTATAAGCACGTAAAAGACGGAAAGTACGATCAAATGGCAACCGAGCAGGCGATGTGTGCCTTGAGCGCATATAAAAGATTAAAAGATAAAAAAACACCGTTGTATTTTCAAAATGTGTATATTGAGGGCTTTGTATGCGTAATGTAAAAAAATGGGGGATCTTTGTCGCTGTTTGTGCTGTTTATCTTGCAGTCAGCTTTTTTGTGGGTTCAAGCGGCGGAAAGCGTAAAAATGCCGAGCCTACAACGGAATATACCACTTTAACGGTATCGGAAAGTACTACCGAGGGAACAACGGAAAGAATCGAAGTTACTGAGAACGAAACCGAACTGTTAGAGGAAAGTACCGAAGAGACGACAGAAAGTGTTCCGGAACCCGAAACGGAAATAAAAACGGATGTCTTGCCCGATGCTGTGCCCGAATTCGAGACAGTGTCCGAAAGTGCCTCAATTGAAAACGAAAAAAAGGAGAATATATGCCGTATATCCGTTTCCTGCAAAACTATTCTTAACAATATGGATATGCTTTCGGATAAAAAGAAGGCTTTAATACCTATAGACGGTGTTATTTTGCCGGAAACGGAGGTCGAATTTGAAGTGGGTGAATCCGTGTTTGATGTTGTGTCCCGAGTTTTCAGGCAAAAGGACATTCATTTTGAATATTCTATGTCACCAGTTTATAATACCGCTTATATCGAAGGGATAGCCAATATTTACGAATTTGATTGCGGAGAATTGTCGGGTTGGACATATCATGTAAACGGAGCTTCGCCCGATTACGGGGTGAGCGGTTACAAGCTTGAAAACGGAGATAATATAGAGCTTTTGTATACCTGTGATCTGGGTAGAGATGTGGGTAATACCTTTACGGAGTGATGATATGAAAAATTTTCACCCAACTGCCGAGTTTTTGTTTTTTTTGTTTGTTTTGCCCGAGACCATGCTTAGCTTTAATCCTGTATTTTTGGGGATCTCCATGGTCGGTGCGCTTATATATTTGGCTGATTTGACGGGTGTTAAAAAAGCGATGATTTCGTTTTTGATGCTTTTACCCGTGTTTATGATCACGGCTGTAATAAATCCTCTGTTTAATCACAGGGGCGTTACAAGACTTATGTATATATTTGACGGCAATCCTTTGACGCTTGAATCTGTTATAAACGGAGCTTGTTCGGGTGTCATGCTTGTAAGTGTGCTTTTGTGGTTTATGTGCTTTAATAAGACCATAACGGGTGATAAGATAGTCTATGTTGTGGGACGCGTACTTCCGAGGGCTTCGTTGCTCGTGGCAATGTCACTCGGATTTGCACCGAGGCTTGTAAACAGTTTTAAGGATATCCGTTCGGTACAAAGGGGAATGGGCAAAAAAGGGATCGGGCTTTTAATAAGCACGGTGATGATCCTTTTTACGGTGAGTTTTGAAAACTCTCTTGTAACATCGGATTCCATGAGGGCAAGAGGTTATGACAGCGGCAAAAGGACAAGCTACGGCATTTATACCTTGATGAAGCGTGATATAGCCTTTATCGTGCTAAATATTAGCTTTTCTATCCTTACATTGTTGGGCATTGTATTAAAATATACTACCATAGATTTTTATCCGAATATCGGTATTGATTTCGGAAGTATGGCGATTCTTTTTTATCTGATATTTGCCGTGCAATGTGTTTTGCCGCATGTAATGAGGAAATTTTGATGGAGCTTTTGAAAGTTGAAGGATTGTCTTTTGCTTATCCGAATGAAAGTGAACTGACTCTTGAGGATGTTTCTTTTTCGGTCAATAAGGGTGAGTTTGTGCTTTTGTGCGGTAAAAGCGGAAGCGGTAAGACCACTCTTATAAGGCAGCTTAAAACGGTACTTACGGGTTACGGGAAAAAGTCGGGCTCAATTTTTTATGAAGGAAAACCTCTTGAGGAATATTCCGAAAGAGAGCAGGCGATGAAGATAGGGTTTGTAATGCAAGACCCTAATGCCCAGATCGTGACGGATAAGGTTTGGCATGAGTTGGCATTTGGAATAGAAAGCCTCGGCATGCCACAGCAAGAACTCAGGCTCAGGATAGCGGAGGTAAGTGCCTTTTTTGGCATGGAAGGTGTTCTTCACATGAATACTTCGGAGCTTTCGGGAGGACAAAAGCAAATACTTACTCTTGCAAGTATAACGGCTCAAAGACCCGAACTTATTGTCTTGGATGAGCCTTTGTCACAGCTCGATCCCGCATCTGCGGAAAGCTTTTTGACGCTTTTGGTCAAGCTTAACAGAGAACTCGGGGTGACGGTAATTATATCGGAGCACAATACAGAATATATCATGAGCTTTTGTACAAGACTTCTTGTACTTGAAAACGGAAGGCTTATATGTGACGATATACCGAAGTCGGCTGTAAAAGCTTTAAGAAGTAATAGTATAAATAAAATATTTCCCGTTTCGGTCAGAGTTTTTAACAGTGTGGGTGGAACGGAAGATCCGCCTTTTACGATAAACGAGGGAAGGGCATATTTGGAAAAACTTCAAAAGAAAGATTCGGTTCATTATTCAAAAGCCGAACATGACTTTGGAACTGCGATAGAGGTAAAGGAACTTTGTTTCGGGTATGAGAAAGAAAAATATGTGATATATAATTGTTCGTTTAAAGTATATAAAGGTGAGTTTTTTTCGATCTTAGGGCAGAACGGTTCGGGGAAAACAACCCTTTTGACACTGTTATCGGGTATAAACAAGCAGGATTACGGCAAGATAAATAAAAACGGCTCCGTTTTTTACATACCTCAATTTCCGCTGTATTTGTTTTCAAAAGACAGTATAGAAAAAGAGCTGTATTCGGTTTCAAAAGATAGAGCAAACGATATAATTTCAAGGTTTAGACTCGAGGATATAAGGCACAGGCACCCTGCCGATATATCCGGGGGTGAGCTTCAAAGAGCGGCGATAGCTTTAGCCGTATTGTATGATTCGGATATAATTATAGTAGATGAACCCACAAAGGGGATGGATGCGGAAAGCAGAGACAGTATAGGCAATGAATTGAAAAACCTTACAAAAGACGGGAAGACCGTTATAACGGTGAGTCATGATATGGAGTTTTGCGCAAGCTTTGCCGACAGATGCGGTATGTTTTTTGACAAACAGCTCATTAATATTTCGGACACTCACAGTTTCTTTTGCTCTAATATGCTTTATACAACTTCCGCAAGAAAACTTTCGGAGGGTATGATAGATGATGCCGTTACATGTGAGGAAGTCATAGGTGCCATAGGCGGAAAGGAAACTTTTGAAAATAGTGCGGGCAAAAGGGGAAAGCTGAAACAGGAAATGATATCTCTGTCCGAAAAAGCCGAAAAAGCGGGAGAGAAGAGATTCACTTTATCGGCTGTGCTGATATTTTTAGTAATACCTGCTTTAATATTTTTGGGAATAAATGTATTTGATGACAGAAAGTATTATTTTATAAGTACGGCAATTCTTTTCACCGCGCTCATTCCTTTTTTCTCGGTATTTGAAAACAGAGCCGTGAAAACAAGAGAATTGGTCATTATGGCGGTAATGTGCGCTATGTGTGTTATCGGAAGGATCGCATTTTTTATGGTGATAGCCTTTAAGCCCGTAGCCGCTTTGGTCATAATTGCCGGAGTAAGTCTCGGTGCGGAAGCAGGCTTTACCGTAGGGGCTATGGGCGGATTTTTAAGTAATTTTTATTTTGGGCAGGGTCCGTGGACTCCATGGCAGATGTTTTGCTATGGGATAATAGGCTTTTTATCGGGATTGATGTATAAAACAGGGCTTCTTAAAAAACATAGGCTTGGCTTATCTGTTTACGGCTTTGTTTGTATAATGCTGATATACGGCGGCATTATGAATCCCGCATCCGTATTTATGAGTATGTCCGATGTGGATATGGGGCATATATTCACCGCGTATGCGGTGGGGATCCCTTACGATCTCATTCATGCAGTCGGAACAGCTATATTTATGTTCTTTCTTGCAGATCCGATTATTTCACGGCTTGAAAGAATAAAGATCAAATACGGTATACTTACATGATATATCGCCGTAAGGCTTTATATAAGTGAAACACCTGTTATCGGGGTTTCTAAGGAACCGCTGATTTAATTAATCATTCGCATATTTGGCTAATGTCACCG
>CAMOYW010000107.1 GCA_946630405.1 uncultured Clostridia bacterium
CATTCCTATAAAGGGCATTTTTGCACCGCAGGGAATGAAAGTGGTGGTCATGATCGTCATACGGCGGTCTCTTTCGTTTTCAATGGTTCTTGAAGCCATAATACCGGGTATACCGCAACCCGTACCTACAAGGATGGGTATGAAGGATTTACCCGAAAGACCGAAGCGGCGGAAAATTCTGTCAAGCACGAATGCCACACGAGCCATATAGCCGCAAGCCTCTACAAACGCAAGTAAGAGGAAGAGCACAAGCATCTGAGGTACGAAACCGAGCACAGCACCCACACCCGCAACGATACCGTCTATGATAAGACCATGAAGCCAATCGGGACATCCTTCGCCGAGAAGCTTTTCAACAAGCACAGGCACGCCGGGCACCCATGTGCCGTATTTTGAAGGATCCACAGCTCCCTCATACTTGCCAAACATCTCTATTGCAGTTGCAAGATCCTCGCTTGAGGCGGTCTCCTCGCTTACGGCAAGAGTTTCTTCATCTTCAAGTTCATAAGTAAATTCGTCGTTTCCAAGCTTTTTGGCAACGCTGTTAAGTTCCTTTACGGCAACTTCGGCATCAAAGCTCTCGCTTTCAATGTCTATTGCCTCTTCGGCTTTGCTGATATCTATACCCTTGCTGTCGGCAGCCGCAAGAGCGCCCGCAATTATTGCATCGGTATCGCCGTATTCTTCGGCAGCCGCCGAAGCCTCGGCACTGCCCATGCCGAACAGATGCCAGCCGTCACCAAACAGTCCGTCATTTGCCCAATCGGTAGCGTTTGCTCCGATCGTTACCATAGAAATGTAGTATATAAGGAACATTACCAAAGCGAAGATAGGAAGTCCAAGCCAGCGGTTTGTAACTATCTTATCTATCTTGTCGGAAACGGTCAACGCTCCCTTATTCTTTTTCTTACAGCAGTCATCTATTATGCTTGAAATGTAAACATAACGTTCATTTGTGATAATGGACTCGGAATCATCATCCATTTCTTTTTCCACAGCCTGTATATCGCTTTCGATATGTTTCATTGTCTCTTCCGAAAGCGAAAGCTTTTCAACTGCCTTTTCGTCACGCTCAAAGAGCTTTATAGCGTACCATCTTTGCTGATTTTCGGGAAGCTCGTGTACGGATGCCTCCTCGATATGAGCAATTGCATGCTCAACGGGTCCCGCAAATGTATGCTTGGGAGCGCTTGCCTCCGATTTTGCCGCCTTTATTGCGGCTTCGGCAGCCTCCGTAATACCTTCTCCTTTTAAAGCGGATATTTCCACTACCTTACAGCCTATCTTTTCTGAAAGCTGTGAAATGTTGATCTTATCGCCGTTTTTCTTCACAACATCCATCATGTTTACGGCAATCACAACGGGAATGCCAAGTTCAGTAAGCTGTGTTGTGAGGTAAAGGTTTCTTTCAAGGTTTGTTCCGTCAACTATATTCAATATAGCATCGGGTCTTTCGTTAATGAGGTAATTTCTTGCAACTACCTCTTCAAGGGTATAAGGTGAAAGAGAATAAATACCGGGAAGGTCGGTGATAACGACATCATCATGCTTTTTAAGCTTACCTTCCTTCTTTTCCACCGTAACGCCCGGCCAGTTTCCCACAAACTGATTAGAGCCCGTAAGGGCATTGAACAGTGTTGTCTTGCCGGAATTGGGGTTACCGGCAAGCGCGATTTTAATACTCATCATGCATCTCCTTTTTATTCAACATCTATCATCTGAGCATCGGCTTTTCTTATGGAAAGCTCGTAGCCCCTGACAGTGACTTCAATAGGATCTCCGAGCGGTGCCACCTTGCGAACGGTCACCTGAACTCCCTTTGTAATACCCATATCCATGATCCTTCTCTTTACAGCACCCTCACCGTTAAGCTTGCGCACGGTAACGGTACTTCCGATCTTCGCCTCTTTTAATGTCATAAAGCATTTCCTTCCTTTCCGTTGCTCATACCATGATTTTCTGAGCAAGTTCCCGATCAAGTGCAACACGGGTCTCTTTTACATTTACAATGAGATTGCCGTTTATCGTACTGACTACCTTTACTGTCCCTCCCACGGTAAAACCGAGATTGTTAAGATGGTTCCTTACCTCTAACGTTCCACCGATCCTTTTTATTGTGTATTCTTTGTCCAAATCAGCTAATGTCAATGGCATATACTCACCTCCAATTCAGTTAGATATAACTAACTTCAGCAAAAGTTATTATATGCTAACTTCAAAAGTTTGTCAAGGCTAACGGAAGATTTTTTTAAATTTATTAAAAAATCCCATAAAAATAAAAGCACCCTTTCGGGTGCTTTATATATTATTCCACTACCTTGAAACCAACCACTATCGCTTTGCCGTATTCGGCACGAAGTCTTGTGTCTTCGTCTCCGTTATCTACGGGCTTTTCTTCGGTGTCTTCGGGGGATCTGTAGAAATATTCTATTTTGTCCTCATCCTTTACCGTAAAAGATGAGCTTTCGTATACCTTTATCTCGCCGTCTTCTATGTAATTCTTAGCCACATATTTGCCGCCTGCGGTAAATATATAGTCATCGGATACGGTCAAAGGGCAGGATGTGCTTCCGCTTTTAAGGGTGCCGCACTTTACGGGCTTGCCGTCTTTGTCTAAAACATAAACATCGGCTTCTATGGCTGCCAGATTGCCGTCCATGTTATCAAATGTGTAATCTGTCACAAGGAGCGCATCCGTGTCGCCGACAGCGGCAAAGGCATATGCCTCGCCCTTTTTAAGGTCTTTTATAACGCTTGAATAAGCGTCTTCGTCCTGCTCGTAAACGGAAGGCTTCTCTTCCTCTGTCTTACCGGAAGCTATCGTAATAGTCTTTGTGGTACCTTCCCAATCTACCTTTGCGCCGAGTGCCTCGGATACAAATCTTAAAGGTACCATTGTACGGCTTTCTTTTATCTCTGCGGGTACAAGAAGGGGATTTTCGGTGCCGTTTACATAGGCAACATCTTCGCCTATCGTAAGTTCAACAGTAGTACCGTCCTTTTCAGCCGTTACCTTTTTATCCTCAGCATCCCACTTTACATCTGCGCCGAGAGCTTCAAATATTGCACGCATAGGCACACGGGTCGTGCCGTTTTCGATATAAGGTGCGGCATCAAAACTAAGCTCTTCACCGTCTATGTAAACGGTTATCTCATTTGCGGATTTCGTCTTTTCGGGTTCGGTTTTCTCGGGCTCGGTCTTTTCGGGTTCGGTCTTTTCCTCTTCGTTATCCGCCTTAATGTCAGTCTTATCGGTCACTTTAAGAGTAATAGTTCCGTCCTTTTCAACAGCCTCAACTCTTTCCTTTTCCTGCTCGTAGGGTATCTCTTCAAATATGTCGTAGATATTTGTTTCTACGGCAAATTCCGTAAGCATATCCTTATCTGTTTCATGAGCGCCGATGTTAAAACCCTTATCTTCACGTATATAATAGGGAGAAAATCCGTAGCCGAGTTCATTGTTGTTTTCGGGATCTTCATAGGGCTTAAAGTAACCAAACGTACCGACAAGACCCACACTCTTAAATTCCTCGGCTTCCTTTTCGCTTATGGTACACAGACTTCCCTGACCGTCAAATTTAAATGCGGTGTTAAGCTTTTCGCCATCGTAATCAAAAGCCTTTATGTCGTAATATGCGGCATCTCCGAAGCTGTTCATTTCGCCCGTGTACTGCATAAATATACGGTCCTTGCCGTCTACTTTTTTAATAAATACACAGCCGCCGCCCTTTTCGCCCCAAAGGAAGCTTGCAATATTTTCACCTTCGCTTTGAAGTTCGACCTTGCCGTCCTTTTTCTCGTACATTTGCACACGAAGAGCATCGCCTGCGGGCTGTGACTCAGCATATACCGTCATCAGCTCGTCTTCTCCGTCACCGTCAAAGTCGGCTATTTTTCCGCTTATAACTCCGTTTTTAAATTCAAAACGCTCGGGGTCGGAGTGAAGATACTCGGTCTCAACCGTGGTATATCCCGTCTTCATCGAGCCGAAATCGGCTTTTTCAAGCTCGGCATATTTGCCTGCAAGAGTTTCATCTGCCGCAAATACAGCACCTACACTTCCGAAAGTCATTACAGCCGCTAAAAACACAGCTAAATTTTTCTTCATAATGTATTACCTCCTAATAATCGGTAAAACTATAATAGTCCTTTTTATTTGATTTGTCAATTCCAAAAACATATCATGGTCTCTATGTTTCCGTAAAAATCCGCATTCATATTCTTCAAGGGATAATCGCCCATATTCATAAACACATTGAAGCATATAAACAACGCAAATATATACATAAACGGCAGCACCTTGTCGGCAAGCCTTTTGTAAACACCGTATTTTTCGATAAGCTGCATATACACGACCGCCGCCCCTATCATAAAAAGATAGTTAAAATCAGTCGTATAGCGGTAAAGCACGCCGGCAAGCTGAGTATCGGCACAGGCAACTATAACACCCGAAATAAGAGCCAAAAGCGTAAACAAATACAAGCTCTTTTGTTTCAGTTCCCTTCTTACCTTGCCTATGAACAGAGCGAACATCAAAAACGGGTTATTGGCAAACACACCGCCATAGGTATATTCCGCAATATTCAACCCCTGATAATTGGTCACTTGATATACGGCACCCGCCCACGGAAACACCGCCTTCCATGAAGTACCCTGCATAAGGTAGCTGAACAAACCGAAAGGAAGTCTTGCAAGCACAAAACCTCTTGATGTCATATCATTGGTGGTCAGATTGTAACTTGCTCCGAAATCAAACGGCGAATCAAAGCGCAGGTAATTATACAGCATCATGAGCCACGCCACTATGACAATTGGCACGGCGGTATAAAGCAAGGGCTTTATAAGGGACTTGATATTTTTAATATCCCCCGCAAAAAGCATCATACCCACAAAAAGCGCCATAAGAAATTGAGGTCTGCAAGCGCTTGTAAGCGCAAGCAAAAGTCCGCCGACACTAAGTCTTGCAATGGAATAAGTTCCATCCTCTTTTCGTGCGCTCACCCACATATACAATCCGCTTACGGAAAGCATAAGAGCCATTGCAATGGGGAGCATATACATATCGGGGTAACTCATCAAATAGAACACACCCGTACAGCCCGAAAGCATAGACGAAAGCAGGAAATACGTTCCAAATGAAGCATCCTTAAAAAATCGCCTTACGATCGCACGTATGAGCAGATA
>CAMOYW010000108.1 GCA_946630405.1 uncultured Clostridia bacterium
CCCGCTATACCCATAACAGAAGCTCCGCAGCAGCAGGCATCAAAAGGGTTTGATACCGACATATATACTCCGCAAAGCGAAGTGAGCATACACCCCGTTCCGGAAACAAGAGACATTTCTTTCTTTCCGTTTTTGATGAGTGCAACTTTAGAATCACTCGCCACTATATCGGTACTTCCGCTTGCAAAAACGACACATTCATACCTTTTTGCCAAACTTTTAAGCATTTCGATACTTTTTGAAATATCATCATCTTCTTTGGCATCAAGCCCCACAGCAGACTTTTTTACGTCCGCAAGTGCGCTTATCTCCGCTATATTGCCCTTTATAGCGGAAAAAGCGCTATCAAGCAAAAGTTCTTTTATACATTCCAACCTGTATTCACTGCACGAGATACCCACTGCATCAAGAATACAAGGCTTATTCATTTCGTTGGCAAGTTTGACCGCCTTCAATATAAGCTCTTCCCTGTACGGCGTGATACAGCCAAGGCTGAGTGACACGCAGGAAGCAGCCTTAACAATATACTCCATTTCATTTATATGTTCAGCCATTATGGGCTTTCCACCCGCCGCAAGCACAATGTTTGCACAATCGTTTGCGGAAACGGGAGGCATAATACAATGAATAAGAGGTGAATTTACTTTATTTCGTATATCAAGTATTTGTTGCAGCATTTCTGATCTTTTTTGCAGATACAATATAATAAACCGCCGCTATCACAAAAAACACGGCAAAGCTTATAGCAGGCAAAACAGAATATATTCCGCCCGATAATTTAAGCACTCTTTCAAGCAATATAAATACGGCAAGGTAGGCAATACAGCCTATAAACACGATACCTATGGAATCGCTCATAACGGTATTTCCTGTGTTATATACTCTGCTTCCGAGCATCTGTTGATACTTTGCAAGCAAACCCGCTTTTATAAGTTGCTTAATAAATATAAAGGCTATACTTCCGCCTATCAAAGTACCGCTTATAAAGCTCGGCACATAAAAGAGCCACGAAAGCCCTTCTCTGCCCCATATAAAGGTCATTACGGGATAACTTATGACAGCGCCAATAATTCCCGTTCCGATGATCTCTCCGATAACGGCAAAAATGAGCTTTCCCTTTGATATCCTGTACAACATCCCCGATAAAAACGCTCCAAACACGGCACCCGTAAGAGCTAAAGGCGGTATACCCATAAAACACATTCTAAGTATACCGATAATGAGTGCGCATAAAAAAGCATAGTAGGGACCGAGCAACACAGCACAGAGTATGTTAATAAAATGAGCCATAGGGCACATTCCCTCAACACGAAGTATGGGCGATATAACCACTCCAAGTGCAATAAGCATTGCAAGCACAACGGTTTTCAACAGTTTCTGATTGTTCATAAAGCGTCCTCCAATAAAAAAAGTGTACACGGGGTACACGCCTAAGGGGCAAATCTACAGCGCATACTCCAAAACCGCCCGTTACCGTGCGGCTGTTAATGTGTCGCATTACCGACACATTATCGGTCGGTGCTCAAAAGCACCCTCTCAGCCCGAAACACGGACTCCCTCGCTGTAAATTTCCAATCTATTGAAAAGCTTCAGGACGCTCCTCCTCAAGCATATTCATTATAAGACCAATCAAGCTATTTGTCAAGAACCTACCGCTCTTTTTTCAATTTGTTGTTATATTTTTATATTGAACTTACCCGTGATTTATTATATAATATTGAAACTGTTTGTTCTAACAAAGGAGAAAATATGTCAAAAAAACTCACTTTAAAGTGTTTACCTATATTGATAACGGCGTTGTTAATTTCCTGTCCTTGCATTGCAAATGCTGAGGATAGTCAACCCACCACTCAAACAGCTGTTCAATCAAACGGACCTGTTATACACAATTATATCGACGGAGGAAGTGTAAATGTGGTAAACGCCGACGCTTGCGTACTGATGGATGCAGATTCGGGAACTATCCTTTACGAAAAAAATCCCGACAAAAGGCTGTATCCCGCAAGCATAACCAAGATTTTAACGACGTATATTGCCTGTATAACCTCAAAGCCCGATGAGCTTGTGACCTACTCCGACCGTGCCATAAACGGTATCGGCTGGGACAGCAGCAGGTACGGTATGCAAGTGGGAGAAACAAGCACAATGGATGCGGCACTTCATACGATCATGATGTTTTCCGCAAACGAAGTGTGCATGGGTGTTGCCGAACATATCGACGGAAGCGTCGAAAAGTTTATGGAAAGAGTCAACAAGCAGCTTGCCGATTGGGGTTGTACGGGCACTCATTTCACAAATCCTCACGGCTATCATGATGACAACCACTACACAACGGCAAGAGATATGGCGACCATAACATATCACGCCGTTCAAAACCAACAGTTTAATGATATATGGGGCTGTGTTCGCTACAATATGCCCGCTACCAATAAAGAACCCGCCAAGATAATAACCACGAAGGTCATGAACCTCCGTCCCGATTCAAGATACTACTACCAATACGCCAAAGGTGCCAAAACAGGCTTTCACGACCAAGCACTCAATACGCTTGTGACCTACGGTGTAAAGGACAATATGCGTCTTATTGCGGTGGTAATGAAAGACGGAGGCAGAGATAAAGCCTATGAAGATTGTCAAAAGCTCATAGACTATGGATTTTTGCACTTTTCGGACATAACTCTTTATAACGGAGATTACACAAGCTCCATGCAGGTTTCGCAAATGATAGGCGATGAAGAATTTAAGGCAGGCGACGTAACACTTACCGCTCCCGAAAGCATTACAAAGCATATGCCCGAATTTGTGGATTCTTCAGCCGCAGAAATATCCGCCGAACTTCCCGAAAAGCTCACGGCTCCAATTACGGAAGGCGACAAAATCGGTAAACTCAACATAAGCTACAACGGAAACATCGTGGGAAGTGTGGATATACTTGCGGGAAACACGGTACTTACCCGTCCCGAAAGCGAATTAAAACTCGAAAAATACAAAAGGATATTTACAAACGAAAAAAACAGGCCTCTTATTATAATAGGCTCATGTATTATAGGCTTTGGTATTCTTCTTATATTCGTTAGCGCCGTAATCGCTTCCGAAAGAAGAAGAAAAAGAAAGAAAAGAAGAATGAGAAATCGTTATTCCAACTACGATTCAAAAAGAAGACGTAAACGCTAAACAAAAGGACTCTTGCCAAAAGGTAAGGGTCCTTTAAAATATAAGGCACCTCTAAAAACTCATTCTCTGCATTCTGCTTTAAAGCAGTTTTTAAAGATACCCTATCAATATTCCCAAAAGCAATGAAAATGTATTTGCCGCCAACGACAATATTACACATTTCTTTAGCTTTAAGCCTGAAAAATACCTGTACAGATATACTTCGGATATGTATACGGACAGTTCGCATATTAATATGGAAATATACCATAAAGTTAAGCCAAATCGTATGTATACCATGTAGCATATCAGGTTACATAAAGGATTCGTTACGGCATTGCACAGCAAACTGTAATACACAAGCTTTATATTGCGAGAGATCGCATAAACGGCCACCGCTTCCGAAAGCCACGTCAAAAACAAAGCCTGCGCAAAGCCAAAAAGAACATCTTCAGGCAACATTCGATTTATTCTTTTTTGTTAAGACAATAACCCCTACCGAAATGATACAGGCAAATAGCATTATCCCTACCACAACGGTAAAAATTGTATTCATCCCCACCGAACTTGCCATAACGGTCGAAGTATCATTCCCCGTAAATACGGTAGTGTGCATTACGGGCGGTTCATAAATCAAATCAAGCCTATACATTTTAATTCTCCCCTTTCATAGTAAATAAAAACACAAAAAAGCAGGCGACCGAAAGCAGAGTTAAAGGTATCGCTCCCGAAACGATACTTACTGCTCCCGGTATAAAGGCAAGCAAAGTTCCCGTCAAAAGCCCCACGGTAGTAATACCAAATGCTGTCAAGGGTCGTGACTTCATCACGGACAAAAGCATTCCGAGGGTCGTGCACATTGTCATAGAGAACAAAGCTATACCCAAAAGAGACGACCACATTATATTGTTACCCAAAAGCAAAAAGGGAACGGATAAACCGCCGGAAACAAGAGCCACCTTCCTCGCTCCGAAACGATCGGACAAAATTCCGCCCGCCGCCTTTCCTACTCCCATCATACAGAAAAGCAAAAGATTTTCCGTCCATGTCTTTTTCCACGCCATAGGTATCCCGTAGCCCATCAACCCCCTTACGCTTACCACAAAAAAGGCAGATATAACAATAAGGGCGGGATTTATATTGCGAACCACAAAAACACACGGTTCAAGCTTTTTTGAAGACTCAAATAATTTTTCCGCAAAAAAGATAAGCAAAGAGCCAAAAAGCATCACCCCGAGACCTATAAAAAAGGATCGGTCGCTTGACCCTAAAAGCCGCCCTGTTATCACGCCGAAAGCTCCTCCCGACACAAATACGGAAACGGGAGCAAGTCGATTACCCGAGGTATGCAATGTCGCCTTTGCTCCTCCGATATGCACAAAAGCATTTCCGAGAGAAAGCATCGCAAAAAACAACACTCTAAGCACACCGGTGAATAAAAGCATACCTATCGCTCCGCTTAAGACAAAAGCAGAACCTATATATGAACAGCACAGCCTCGGCTTAATATCCGAGGCTCTACCTATAATTATTTGTGTGAAAAAAGCAAGCACATCATACATCAGCGCATAAAATGCCGCATATTCGGTTTTGCCGAAAAACAAAACAAGATATTGAAAACATATTACCTCAAGCGCAAAATGGATAAAAAACCACATAAGCGCAAGGATATCCGTGCTTTTTATCTTACAAGGCATTACTTACCGATAAGTTCCTTTACCTTATCTATAAGACCGTTTGCACCGTTTTTTGCAATTGCATCCTTAGCCTGATTGATAACGGCATTGATCTGATCATCGGGAAGATCCACACCTATAAGGCTCTCAACAGCTTTTACGGGATCGGACATAAACTGCTTTTGAAGCTCGGGGTCCTTAACTATCTTCTCAACAACTTCCTTGATCTTGTTGGCATCCATTTTAAATTCCTCCTTTAATCTTTAAGGAAACACTGATTAATTCACTTGAAGCAGATTTGAGATAATGTCATTGCA
>CAMOYW010000109.1 GCA_946630405.1 uncultured Clostridia bacterium
AAAGAAGACCTCTCTCGGGTTTGCCAAAAAACGAGGCAGAGGGAGGGGCAGTACATCGCCTTATTTTGCTGTCGGTAAAAAGCAGATATTGCTTGTGGCTTTGCTTTTAATTGTTGTGTTTGCAATTATTGTCAGAAAACCCATCATGCTTAAATATTATTCCGATAAACTTAATACCGTATCGGAAATAAAAGAGCGTGTGGTTGCGGGAGGTATTACCGTAAACGGGAAAAGCTACAAAGGTTATACCGAAGAAAAGCTCAGAGAAACGCTTCAAAAGGACGGAGCGGAAGACATAGACCCCAATGCGATCGCCGTGGTGCTTGAAAGTGAGGACAAGTCCAAGAGCTACAGTTTTACTATGGATCAGCTCGGCGTAAAAAGAGATGTGGATTCGGTGGTACAAAGTGTTATGAGCTATTCCGATACCGAACACGAAAAAGATATTTTGAGAAGACAGAAGGCTCTTAATGAAGGCGGCGTTGCCTTTGATACCCTTGTGTACAGCAGAGACAAGGTTGAACAGGCTGTTTCCGATATTTCATCTCAAATATATGTGAAGGCTCAAAATGCTACGGAAGTTCGTCAAAACGGAGCTTTTGTGGTTTCCGAAGCAAAAACGGGATATGAGATAGATTCCGAAGAGCTTACTCAAAGGATAATAGACCTTTTCGATAAGCATGAATTCGGCAAGACGCTTTCTTTTGCAATAAAGGTGACGGAACCTACCGTAAAAACGGATGCTTTTGTGGGTGCCGATAAACTTATAGGTTCTTATTCAAGCACGTATTCGTCAAGCGATGTGAACAGAACTCAAAATCTGAGAAACGGGTGTGAAAAAATAAACGGAGTGATAGTTTACCCGGGAGAAGAATTTTCCACAAACGATCATTTCAATCCCTGTACCGAAGAAAACGGCTGGGCAAATGCGGGGACCATCGTAGACGGGCAGATAGAAGACAGCATAGGCGGCGGTATGTGTCAGGTATCCACTATGCTGTATGATGCCTTGCTTGAAGCAGAGCTTCAAATAGTACAAAGGTATAATCATTCCATGAAAGTCGGGTATGCACCTTACGCTTTTGATGCAACTCTTGCGGGAGATTACAAGGACCTTAAATTTAAAAACGACACTTCAAAGCCGGTTTATATAGAAGCCTATCTTACATCGGGAAGGGTGTGTGTAAATATATACGGCGAGGAAGTGCATGAAGCTGGCAGGACCGTGGAACTTCGCAATGAACTTGTGGAGGTGACCGAACCGGGTGAACCCGTCAAGAAAAACGACAGTGATATGTATGAAGGCGAAACGAGGGTCGTGCATGCACTCAATGGCTTGACATACGAGCTTTATAAAGATATATACGTAAACGGTGTATTTAAAGAAAGTGTTAAGGTAAACACAAGCGTATACTCTCCCAGAAGAGAAACCACGTATGTAGGTATAAAACGAAGAAGTACTTCAAATGAATAAAGGAGATTTATAAATGATTTCACAAAAAATGAAAAAACTTGTAGAAGGAAGTTCTGCAATAAGAGCCATGTTTGAAGAAGGAAAAAAGATGATCGCCGAAAGAGGAGAGGAAAACGTATTTGATTTTTCACTCGGTAATCCTTCGATCGTGCCTCCCGATACTGTTAAAAAAGCCATGCTTGATGTTATCGAAAACGAGGACACAATGACTCTTCACGGCTATATGAATAATGCGGGCTTTGAAAGCACAAGGCAGGCTCTTGCCGACAGCCTTAACAAACGCTTTAATGCAGGTGCGAAACTTGGCGATATTGTGGTTACGGTAGGCGCTGCGGGTGGTTTGAATGTGGCTCTTCGCTCACTTATAAATCCGGGTGAAGAAGTAATGATACTTGCTCCTTTCTTCGGTGAATATACCAACTACATAGCAAACGTGGACGGAACTCCCGTTATAATAAGTCCCATGAAGGATTTCGGCATCAATATTACCGAAATAGAAGCTAAGATAACCGAAAAAACAAGGTGCATAATTATAAATTCTCCCAACAATCCCACGGGTAGAGTTTATACGGAAGATGAGCTTAAATCACTTGCAGATTTGCTTGCCAAAAAGCAAAAAGAGTTTAAAACATCCATTTATATAATTGCCGATGAACCTTACAGGGAAATAGTTTTCGGAGGAAGAAAGGCACCTTTTATTCCTGCAATCTATCCCAATACCATAGTAGGTTACAGTTTTGCCAAAAGTCTTTCACTTCCCGGGGAAAGAATAGGATATATCTACCTTCCTAAGAGTGTGGATGATTATGACAATATTTTGGGAGCAATGACCGTTGCAAACAGAATACTCGGCTTTGTAAATGCACCCAGCTTCATGCAAAAGGTAATTGAAAGGGTGGTAGACGAGACTGCCGACATTTCCGTTTATGAGGATAATAAAAACGTTCTTTGCTCGGCTCTCAAAGAATACGGTTATGAACTTAACGAACCCCAGGGTACATTTTATGCTTTCCCCAAAAGTCCCATTGAGGATGATAAAAAATTCTGTGCGGATGCAAAGGAATATGGACTTGTTATAGTACCCGGTTCAAGTTTCGGCGCTCCGGGTTATTTCAGGATCGCTTTTTGTGTAAAGCCTGAAAAGGTCAAGGCATCTTTACCCGCATTTAAAAAGGCTATCGAAAGATACAAAAAATAAGAAACTTATCAATTATAGGAAAAATATAAATCCACTCTTATATTTTGCATAAAATTTAAAATAATGGTTGACTAAAATCTCTGTTTTGTGTATAATGTAATGGTGTTTTGTTGCTTTTGCAACACACATATATGCAACCGGAGGGAGGGAAGAATTGTGTCTGAGGTTAGAGTAAAAGAAAACGAATCTTTAGATAGTGCTCTTCGCCGTTTTAAGAGAAGCTGTGCTAAGGCAGGCATCATGGGCGAAGTTCGTAAGAGAGAGCACTATGATAAGCCGAGCGTTAAGCGTAAGAAGAAAAGCGAGGCTGCAAGGAAGCGTAAGTATAACTGATAGAATATCTATCCGGCTTTGATACTTATGTTTGCACGGTTAATTTTTAAGGATTTATTTTAAATAAGAAGGTTTTTTAATGTCTTTAAAACAGGACTTATTTAATGACCTGAAAACTGCCATGAAGGATAAGGACACCGTAAGGAAAGAAGTTATCCAGATGGTCAGGGCAGGTGTACTTCAGGTCGAAAAGGATAATAAAATTACCGAGCTTGATGATCAAGGGGTGCAGAGCGTTATCTCCAAGGAGATAAAGAAGCTTAAGGATGTGATACCCGATTTTGAAAGGGGTGGCAGAGCAGACCTTGTTCAGGAAGCAAACAAAAAGCTTGAGATTCTGACGGCTTATCTTCCCGAGCAACTGTCAGAGGATCAAATAAAGGAAATTATTGCACAGGCAGTGAAGGACTGCGGTGCGGTATCCATGAAGGATATGGGTAAGGTTATGGGCATTGTTACAAAGAAAACTGCTGGCAGTGCCGATAACAAGGTAGTAAGTGCTCTTGTAAAGGCAGCACTTGCTTAAGGAATGAAAATTCCCTGAGATCCAAAAGATACTCCTATACGGCAGACCTTTTAGTGTGTAGCTATGAGGTCTGCTTTTTTATTGAAAGGACTCTAATATGAAGAAGAAAACAGCTTTGCTTTTAATGTTATGTGGGCTTATGTTTCCCGTTAATGCTATGGCAATTGATATAAAGGTAAATGAGGCACTTTTGGAGCTTGATACTCCTCCCGTATTAAAGGACAGCAGGATATATGTGCCCTTTAGAGATATAGCGCAAAGTATAGGGGCCGAAGTTGAGTGGGAACCTAAAACAAAGACCGTTACAGCCGTAAGGTCGGGATTGACCGTAAGCTTCAGGATAGGCGATACCTCTATAAAGGCGGGCGGTAAGGCGGTAAATGCCGAAGCCCCCGTAATACTTGAAAACAGCAGGACACTTGTGCCTTTAAGAGCTTTCACAGAAATGTTCGGAGCAACG
This sequence comes from uncultured Clostridia bacterium, assembly GCA_946630405.1. GTDB lineage: Bacteria > Bacillota > Clostridia > Lachnospirales > CAG-274 > UBA3680. The sequence goes on from CAMOYW010000109.1 coordinate 3,992, forward strand.
GTCGATTGGGACGACAAAACAAAGACAGCAAGTATCAATATAGACAGACCCGAAAGCCTTGCAACAGGCTCTGCGTACAGAGAAGTGAGCCTTAAAGTAGAAGATAACGGTGTGACTGCCACATCGGTATATCCGAGCTTTACGGGTAATGATGCGGTTACAAATACTATCCTTACCGATGCAAAGAAACACCTTGATGCAGCCGTTGCCGAGCTTGCTGCAAGTAAGGAAGAAGGTGCTACGGCAATATATTCATCCGATTATGAGGTTAAATACAGCGACAACAGGTTAATTTCTCTGCTTGCCACTCATATGATGGGGTTTAGCGGTGCAGCTCATCCTACTTCGTTTTTTACTTGCCTTAATATCGACACGGTGACGGGAAAGGTGCTTTCTGCAAATGAACTTATGGGTGAAGGATATGATGTTAAGGAAAAGGCGGTAAATGCGTTTACCAAAATTATAGACTCGGAACCCGATTACGGTTTTTTTGAAGATGCAAAGGAAGAACTTGCAAATATCGAGGACTTTACTTTTTTTGTAAACAAAGAAGGAAAAATTGAGTTTGTGCTTGACGATACGGTTATTGCACCTCATGCTGCGGGAGCTGTTTTTGCACCTACCGAGGATAAAGTGAAATATAAGGGATGAAATACAGTGCTTTGCTTCTTGAAGGAGCAAAAAAATACATAAAAGAGACCGATATGCTTTCGGACGGAGAATGTGTTACTCTCGGACTTTCGGGAGGAGCGGATTCGTCGGCACTTTTGTATGTACTTTCAATTCTCGGCTATAATGTTAAAGCGGTACATGTCAATCACCAAATAAGAGGGGATGAGGCAAAAGAAGATGAAGAGTTTTCCCGATTGCTTGCCGAAAGATTCGGAGCCGAGTTTTATTCCTTTTCTTATTTTGTGGAGGCTCTTGCCAAAGAACACGGAAAAAGTGTTGAAGAAGAGGGAAGAAGGGTAAGATATCAAGCTTTTGAAAGTGTTGCAAACGGCGGTAAAATTGCTGTTGCACACAATAAAAACGACAATGCCGAAACCGTTATAATGCGGCTGATAAGGGGAACGGGATTAAAAGGACTTTGCGGCATACCTTCCGTAAGAGGAAATATAGTGCGCCCCCTACTTTTTGCCGACAGGG
>CAMOYW010000110.1 GCA_946630405.1 uncultured Clostridia bacterium
CATTCATCTATACATTTCTTAATGTTATCTTTTTCATTATAAGCAGGTATTATTATATATAAAACATCCTTATCAGACATATTAAACCTCTTTCTCGGTAGGGTCTTTGCGCTTTCCTTTAAAAAGCAGAATATATATTAACACAAAAAACAATATCCACATCAAAACGGTCAATCCATAATTATTTACGGCATTTGACAGAAAAGTCAAATCAGGGTAATTTGTATCAATATACTTACCGAGTTTAAATCCGTCTATCGAAAACAGGAGATAGAGCATTGTTACGACCGTGTATGATAAATAACCTACCCTATTCCCCATTACAGCCAATGTCACGATCGGTATGACCAGATACTGATTTGCTATGGCAGATGACAACATGACCAAAGCAACGAGATATATCATCAACTTTTCTTCTTTTTTGAATTCACGCACCAATATTCCCACTAATGCAAGAAGTATAAAAAACACAACAAAATAAACATTATCGTGCACGCCAAAAGCTTTATATATCGGCATTAAAAAAGGTGAATTGGAAAACGAACGATATAAAAAAACATTTTGCAAAATCCCATAAAAGGCATCTTTACTTTCAAGAGCAAAAGGAACAAACGACAGCAAAAACAATATTACGGGAACAAATGAATATATAATTTTTTTCCTGAAAGTAAGGTCTTTCGCTATCAGGATCCAAAACGGCATCATGAACATGATATGCTTTGTTATGAGAGATAAGGCAAACATCAATACATACATAACATCTTTTTTACAGAATTTTTCATTACTATTATAATTTTGAAATGCTATGATCGCAAACAGGATAGCAAGATTATCAAATTGGTTATGAAAGCCCGTAATAATAACAGAAATGGGATTTAATAAAAACAACCCCGATGCCTTAATTCCGTATTTCTTTTGTAATATGACGGCTATAAATACATCAACAGTCGTCAAAAAAACTACTATCAAAACCCTATAAGTTTGAACGGAAAAAACATTTATTTCGGGTGCGGATAAGGCATACAATATACCCTGAACGCAGAAAAAAAGCGGACCATAATTATATCTTTCCGTGTTGGCATACACATTTTTGAATTGCGTTACCAGTCGACCGACGATACAATAAGACTCAAAATCAAAATTATGTCCAAAAAGCATAACAGTCAAGCGCAAGATCACGCCTGCCATAACTATTAATCCAAAGCATTTATTGTATTTAACTGCCACAGGATCATCTATATGTTCTTCTTTCATACAACTTACGCCTTCTTCGTCTGTATATTTATTCTTTTAATACAATTTTTGTTATATTAAAACGCAAAAGACACATTTATCCACATATCAACAATCACTTGCAATATGGTACAAATTCACTCTTACGCCCCTTATTCTTTCTCCCTCACAGACAAATTTCTTCATTTTCCCTCGAATACATTTCATCAAGTCGTTTTTTGAGATGTTTATTCTTTTCCGTTTTTAATTCGGGGTCTGTTTTATATATTTTGGTTGCCTGTTGGTGTACTCTTGCAAGAATGGGGGTGTCCTCGTACAGGTTTGCTATCTTTAATTCGGGGATGCCGTGTTGGTGGGTGCCGAAGAAATCTCCGGGACCTCGAAGCTCCATATCTTTTTCACTCAGAACAAAGCCGCTGTCTGTTTCGCACATTGCTTTGAGTCTTTTTACAGCGGTTTTGCCCTTATTGTCACTTACAAGCACGCAGGTACTTTTCCTTTTGCCTCTGCCAACTCTTCCTCGGAGCTGATGCAGGGTCGATAAACCGAAACGGTCGGCATTTTCTATTATCATAAGACTTGCGTTGGGAACGTTTATTCCCACCTCAATAACGGTTGTAGCCACGAGCACATCTATTTCTCCCGCGGCAAAGCTTTCCATTATTTCGGCTTTCTCGGCAGGCTTCATTTTGCCGTGTACACAACTTACCCGCAAGTCTTTTAAGTGCTTTTCAGACAGTTCATCCGTATACGCAAGCACACTTTTAAGCTCATTTTGACCCTCTTCTATCATAGGACATATTATATAACATTGTCCGCCACTTGCAGCTTCTTTTTTGATAAACTCATACAATCTTGTGTAATAGCTTGTATCAACGGCAAATGTTGAGATCTTTTCTCTTCCCGGAGGAAGTTCATCTATCGCGGATATGTCAAGGTCTCCATATAGGATAAGCGCAAGCGTCCTCGGTATCGGGGTAGCGGTCATTACAAGCATGTGAACACCCTCGCCCTTTGAGCCGAGTTTTTCTCTTTGACGCACACCGAAACGATGCTGTTCATCGGTTATTACAAGAGAAAGCTCCCGAAACTCCACGCTGTCTTGAATAAGTGCATGTGTTCCGATAGCTATATCTATCTCTCCGCTTTTGAGTGCTTCCCTTACAGCCCTTTTCTCTTTTGCCGAAACGGAAGATGTCAGCAAAGCACACGTGATCCCAAGCTTATCAAACAAAGCCGAAAACGCCTTATAATGCTGATTTGCAAGCACATCCGTAGGCACCATTACTGCCGCCTGTGTACCGTTATTAACGGCGATATAGCAAAGCATCATTGCAACGGCAGTTTTGCCGCTTCCCACGTCACCTTGAATAAGCCTGTTCATAACGCTTCCGCTTTTCAGCTCCGCTACAGCCTCGTCAAGAACTCTTTGCTGTGCATTTGTAAGCGAAAATCCCAATTCCGAGAGTGCTTTATCATAGTCAACGTTTTTAAAAACATGTTTAGCCCTTATTTTTTTTACATCGCCCTTAAGCTGCAAAAGTCTTAACTGCAACATCAAAAGCTCATCAAATACAAATCGCTCTCTTGCTTTGTAAAATAAATCGTTACTTTGAGGAAAGTGAATATTTACATTGGCGGCATATATATCTTCAAGTTTTTCTTCAAGCAGCATTTCTTCGGGCAAGTATTCGTCAAGTTTACCTTCACATCCGTCAAGGCAACTTTTAACAACTGCCCTGAACGTCTTTTGAGAAAGCCCTTCACTAAGGCGATAAACGGGAACTATCCTCCCCTGATTTAGACTGTTTGTCGTGTACCTTTCCCACTCAGGCGACTCTACCTGAAGTTTACCGTACTTAAATCCAACTTTTCCCGTAAATATATATGCCCTTCCCTGCTCCAAACTGTTTTTCATATACGGTTGATTGAACCATACGGCATTTAGCGTTCCCGTTTCGTCCTTGACCGCACAAGTAACAACTTTAAGCTTTCCGAACATTGAAAGAGAAGGCTTAACAGATACTCTCGCAACAAATGTATATGTTCCGCCCGCTTCCATATCGGCTATTTTGGTAAAAACGGATTTATCCTTATAATCACGGGGATAGTATTCAACCACGTCCTTTACGGTCTTTAACCCCATATTTTCAAGTATCTGCCTGCGTTTCGGACCTATGCCTTTTACACAGTCAATACCGTCTTCAAATCTCATCACTCGGCTCCGAATATATAAGCATATACAGCCTGTCCTCCGTTTCTAAGCTCTGTATCCACATCATACTCATCCTCGGCATACTCTGCAAGTTCGGCTGCTTTTTCCTCACTTGCATCCTCACCGTAGTATACGGTCAATGTAAACAGATCGTCCCTGTCTTCAAGCATTTTATCTATTAAAGCCTTCGCACACTCCGTAATATCTTCTCTGCTTGCAACTATACTGTCGTCGCATATTGCGATATATTCGCCTTTTTTGATATCTATATCATTCACTGTTGTATCACGGACAGCACTTGTAACTTCTCCCGTCACTACGGCTTCCATAGCTTCTTTCATAGCATCGGTATTTTCCGAGGCAGAAAGCTCGGGCATATATGCAAGCATTGCCGCCGCGCCTTGAGGAATACTTTTTGACGGTATAACGACCACTTCTTTTCCTTTGGTCATTTCGCTTGCCTGATTTGCCGCAAGTATGATGTTTTTATTGTTTGGAAGTACAAATACTGTTTTTGCGTTTACTTTATCTATTGCATTTAAAATATCTTCGGTGCTTGAATTCATGGTTTGCCCGCCAAAAAGAACAACATCCGCACCGTATTCCTTAAACATCTCCTCGCTGCCATTACCGTTTGCGATAACGACAAACCCGTAGTCGGTCTCTTCGGCTTTTATTTCTTCAACCTCCTTTTCAATAAGAGAAGTATGTTGAAGCCTCATATTTTCGATTTTTACACTTTCAAGACTACCGATCTTGAGTGCTCTTTCTATCACCTCACCGGGGTGATTTGTATGAACATGCACTTTAATAAGTCCCGTATCTCTCACAAACACGATGGAATCGCCCATAGTGTCAAGGTAAGGTCTAAGTTCATCTCCAAGTCTTCCGTCCGCACCTTCACCCGTAACTATAAACTCCGTGCAGTAGCCGTACTTTATGTCCGCTTTAGCAGATGCCGCGGCGCTTTTAGCTTCAAAAGAAGTACCCGCTGTCAATATTTCGGACTCTTTACCGATATTTTCATATCCGCCTTTTATTATGTATACAAGCCCCTGTCCGCCCGAATCCACTCCTCCCGCCGCTTTAAGCTCGGGAAGCATATCGGGAGTTTTCATAAGCATATCCTCGGCATATTCAAGTGACTTGTGAAGTATCTGTGCAATATCTTCCTCTTCTTCACCCGACTTTAAGGCAGCCTCACTCAACGCTCGAATAATTGTCAACAATGTCCCCTCTTTGGGCTTCATTACTGCCTTGTACGCCTCTTCCTTTGCTGAGGCAAGTGCAAGAGTGAGTTCCGAACCGTCAATACTCTTCTTGCCCGCAACAGCCTTGGAAAAGCCTCTGAATATCTGCGACAAAATCACTCCCGAATTACCTCTTGCACCTCTGAGCGCACCGTTTGCGGCAGCCTTTGCCACATCGCAAATATCATCACTTTCGGTTGACTGCGCAGCCTTTGCTGCCGAAATCGCCGTCATGGTCATGTTCGTTCCCGTATCTCCGTCGGGCACAGGGAAAACATTCATGGCATTAACATGCTCACTGTTTTTATTTAATTCATTGGCACCGTTTATTATAAATCTTCTTAAAGAAGCACCGTCTATACTGTTAAGCAAATCAATTCCTCCGATCAAAACTTTGATAAATACCGATTAAA
>CAMOYW010000111.1 GCA_946630405.1 uncultured Clostridia bacterium
ATTTTTTCCGTAAGGCACCATTCAAAAATGCAGCCTTTAACAATCGTGCAAATATCTTTGCAGTATTGGTGAACATTGGCGTTTTCTGGGATATATCCAAGTCTTTTGGCTTCATTCAGTTCAACCTCACTGCGCTGCATGACCGAACCCTTGGGAAAACTCTCGTTTTCTTCACCCATATATGCAGAAAGTGCCTTGTTTGATGTGGTATAAAATTTTTTCATAAAGTCGATACCCAAATTTTTGTAGCAGTTTATAAGCAGCATATAAAGTTCGCATATCCTGCCTGAAATATCTTCATAAGGTGTTTTTAACTCCACTCCGTCAAAATACGGCAAAAAGCATATCATCAATGCGTCTTTGTTTTTAAAATAATGATAAAATGTACCCGTACCGATATTTGCAGTCTCGCACACACTTCTCACTGTCACGCTGTCCGCACCTTTTTCTTTTATCATTGCCGCAGCCGTATCTATTATATATTGTCTGCTGCATACTGGTTCATCGCTTTTTATCGGTCTTCCGCTTTTTCTTTGCATATTATTACCTCTTGTAAAAAAATAGAACTTGTTCTAAAAAACTGTTGACATTATATCATAAGCGGTATATAATTGCAAGTAATAGAACGAGTTCTATTAAATTTAACGAAAGAAGGAATTATTATGAAAATAACTTATTGGTCGGATTATGCCTGCCCGTATTGCTACATTGGCGAGGTGAGATTGAAAAAAGCGATTGACGAATTACGGTTAAATGATATAGAATTAGAGATGAAAGCATTTCAGCTTGACCCGACTGCCGCTGTTCATTCTGTTGGTGACACGCAAACAAGATTTGCACATAAATATGGCATTTCTTACGAAGAAGCAGGGAACAGGATAAGCGAGATCTCAAATCTCGGCATTGCTGAGGGCCTTGATTTTAAATATGCCACAACATTGTTTACAAACACTATGGATGCTCACAGGCTTACAAAACTTGCACAGAGCAAAGGTTCGGAAATTGCCGATAAAATTACAGAACGGCTGTTCAAGGCATATTTTACGGAAAATAAGGAACTTGCCGACAAAGCTGTTTTGCAGCAGATAGGCGAAGAATGCGGTCTTGAGCAAGACGAAGTAAAAGAGCTGCTTGCAGGTGATAAATTCAAAGCCGAAGTAATTGCAGATGAACAGGAAGCACAGGCTTACGGCGTACACGCAGTTCCGTTTTTTATAGTTGCAGAAAAATATGCTGTTCCGGGGGCTTATGATAAAGACAGTTTCAAGCAGTTGCTTTTGAAGATAGTAAATAACAGCGAAACAAATGCAGCGGTTGGAATGTCCTGCGGTCCCGATGGCTGTCATTAAGGAGAAATTTATGGTATTTATGATTCCCGTGCAGGGATATTTCAGCGAAAACTGCTATATATATGCAGATGATAAAACAAAACACGGTTTTCTTATCGACCCTGGTGCAGAGCACGAAAAGATACTTGACTGCATTGAGAAAAACGGCATAACTATCGAAAAAATACTGCTTACACATGGGCATTTCGATCATTTCGGTGCCGTTCACGCACTTTGCAAGGCGTTGAGTGTGCCTGTATTTGCTTATTCCGACGAATACCTTTGTGACCCGAAGCTGAATTTATCACGCTTTTGCACAAATGATATGGTCATAGATTATGCGGAATGGTTCGATGACGGTGACATTATAACACTTTCCGAAACGGGTGAAATTTCATTAAAAGTGATATACACTCCCGGACATACCGAAGATTCCGTTATTTTCTATGATGAAAAAGCACATATCGCCTTTGTGGGAGATACCATATTCAAAGGCAGTATCGGCACCGATCAATATCCGGGCGGCAACAAAATGCAGCTTTACAACAGCATTGAAAATATAATTTTTCTTCTCCCCGATGAAACGGTCTTGTTTTCCGGGCATTCGGAGAAAACAACAATAGGTATCGAAAAGAAAAGATATTCGTAATATCTTATAGATTATTTTTTTACATTATGATATAATTACTGTATAGAAGAACTATGGAGGAGGTGACAACATGGCATCAATAGAAAAGGTTCAGCGTAAAGACGGCATACATTACAAAATAACGGTAAGCTGCGGTTATGACATAACAGGCAAAAAACTGCGTGAAAAGACAACATTCAAACCCGACCCTAAGCTAACGCCGAAACAGCAGGAAAAGGCTTTACGGGACTTTGTATATGAATTTGAACACAAAGTTCTTAACGGACAGCTTTTGCAGGGTGAGAAAATAACCTTTTATGAATTCGTGCAGAAATGGGTAACGGAATATGCAAAAGCAGCTTTGGAACCTTCGACCCTTCAATCCTACGCCAATTATCTGGATAAACAAATAATCCCTTATTTCGGACACTATAAACTCAGCGAGATAAGACCTTTGCATTTGCTGGAATTTTATAATTATTTGCAGGAAGACGGTGTAAGGACTGATGGGAAGACCGGCGGTTACTCTGCCGGAACTATCAAAAAGTATCATGCCATTTTGTCGACCTTGTTTTCATCTGCGTGTAAATGGGAAATGATCGAGTCCAACCCATGCGACAAGGTATCTCCGCCAAAACAGAGTGATACACAAAAACTAAAATATTTTACGCTTGAACAGGTAAACTGTTTTTTACAGGCTCTCGATCTGGAATATAAATATAATTACAAGGAACACACACGCACAATGCCAAACGGCAGGCAGATAACCATAAAGGGGTATTGTGAAACAAGGCGTTTGCCGCTGCAATTCAAAGTGTTTTTCTATATGGCACTTTTCAGCGGCTCAAGACGTGAGGAATTGATAGCACTTACTTGGGATAAAATAGATTTTGAAGAAGGTACAATAACTATCGATTGTGCCACAGGCTACGCAAATCAGCGTATGTACCAAAAAGACACCAAAAATAAAGGCAGCAACAGACTTGTTGCTTTGCCCGAAAGTGTTATGCAGCTTATTGCCGAGTACAAAGAGGAATGGGAAAAGACTAAAACTAAGCTTGGTGACAAATGGGTAGGTTCGGATCATGTTTTTATACAGTGGAACGGAAAACAAATGCATCTTACCACACCAACAAAGGTGTTCAAGGATGTTATAGACAGATACAACGAGGTCGTTAAACCCGAAGAGCCTTTGCCCAATATATCTTTGCACGGGCTTCGTCACACCCATGCGACCTTGTTGATATCCGCAAATACCGATATTAAGACAGTTTCGTCAAGATTAGGTCATGCAAACACAAGCACGACTTTGAATATTTATGCTCATAGCCTCAGAAAAGCCGATAAAAACGCAGCTAACGCTTTTGATGATATAATAAATAAAAAATGACTTTTGTATGTCAATATTTGGAGAGGTGTTAAGGTTAAATGTCAGATATATTTGATTTGAGCAAGTTTGATAGTTATAAAGAAGACAACCGCAGAGAAGTAAAGAAGTCGAAAGGCGGTTTGCCTAATTCATTATGGGAAACTTATTCGTCTTTTGCCAATACCTATGGCGGTGTTATAATCCTCGGGGTAAACGAAAACGCCGACGGCAGCTGGCAAACCGCAGGACTGAAAAATACCGCCGCTCTTTTAAAAGACTTTTGGAATTCAATAAATAACACAAACAAGGTCAGTGCCAATATCCTGACCGATAACAATATTGAGACCTACGAAATAAACGGAGATTCAATTATCGTAATATATGTGCCGACCGCAAAACGCGAACAGAAGCCTATATTTATAAATAATAACATTTTCAACGGTTCATACCGCAGAAACGGCGAGGGAGATTATCACTGTACGGCACAGGAAGTAAAATCTATGCTAAGAGATCAGCCCGACAGTACAATGGATATGGAGGTCCTTGATAATTTTACAATGCAGGACTTGAATTATGAAACTGTAATAGGTTATCGCAACAGGCATAAACTTTTGCGTCCGGGTCATCCGTTTGACCGTTTGGAAAATGACGAATACTTACGCAGCATAGGAGCGGCTGCCGTTTCGGAAAATGATGGACAGCTGCATCCAACAGCAGCAGGAATGCTGATGTTTGGCGATGAATACAATATCGTTCGCCAATTCCCCGAATACTTTTTGGATTACAGAGAACTTCTCGATCCGTCGATAAGGTGGACAGATCGCTTGCAGTCAAGTTCGGGCGAATGGTCGGGAAATCTGTGCGATTTTTATTTCCGTGTGTACAATAAACTTATCAAGGATATAAAAGTCCCGTTTAAAATCGAGGGCGGTGAGAGAATAGACGATACTCCTGTTCATAAGGCTTTAAGAGAAGCACTTGCAAACTGCCTTATCAACACAGATTACTACTGTTCGAGGGGCGTTGTCATCCGCAAAGAAGCCGATAAAATAGTTTTTGAAAATCCCGGTTATATCCGTACCGGTAAAAAGCAAATGAGAAAAGGCGGTGTTTCCGATCCCCGAAACAAAGCATTGATGAAAATGTTTAATCTTATAAATATAGGTGAACGTGCGGGAAGCGGAGTTCCCAATATATTCAATGTATGGGAAGATGAACACTGGGAAGAACCTGTGATCGAGGAACAATTCGAGCCCGATCGCACAATACTTACCTTGTCCTTCAATAAAAAAGCGACGATAAAAAGCGACGATAAAAAAGCGACGATAAAAAGCGGCGATAAAAAAACAACCGCCAAAACACAGGCTCAATTTGAACGCATACTTTCTTATATGCAGCCCGATGTGTGGTATAAAACCGCCGATATTATGAAATTGCTTGATATTAAAGATACAAGAGCAAAAGAACTGCTCAAACAGCTTGTGCAGTTGGGAAAACTTGTTGATGACGGTGCAAACAGAGGGAAAAAATATAAGTTGGTCTGATCGCTTGTATATTATGCAGGATTATTTTTGGGGGACTTTTGGGGGACTACAGCCCCTGAAACAGTCCCCTTATTCCTGAAAATGCAACAAAATGTGTTTTTGATAATTGTATGCAAACCCGCTGTTTTACTCGCTTTTGAGTGTTTGGAAGATGAATTCACATTGACTGTTTCTACTTTGGTAGTGCTGAGGTCACGGGTTCGACTCCCGTTATCAGCTTC
>CAMOYW010000112.1 GCA_946630405.1 uncultured Clostridia bacterium
ACAAATTATATAATAATATTCTAAATGTAAAGATTTCTACGATGAATTAGTATCAAGTGAAAGCTCTCTGTTCAGTTCATTCAACCTCTTTTCCATAGATTTAAGTTCTTCCATTTTCGGAAACGGCTTTTCCACTTCCTCTTTTGCGGTTTTTAGCTGATTTTTCGCCTCTTCAAGGCTTACCGTTATCTTTTCCGCCTTGTTATCTATATCCTTCAGGGTGGCATCTATCTTCATAAGGTTCCTCACACCGTCGGAAACAAGTTCCATTCGGTGGCTTATTGCACCTTTCAGCACAAGTTCATCCGCACCCTTCGTCTTGTTAAAGTCAACGGAAATGTCAAAGCCCTTATACGCACCGTTGCGAACGAAGGCGCCTTCATATCATCAAATAGATAGTCTTAACTTTCCCAATACCCGTATCTCTTTGAATACTTCACAAAAAATGCGACCGTGAGCAAAAGCGTGCAAAGCTCGGCGGCGGTTTTGGAGAGCCATATACCGTCCGTACCCATTATTGCGGGCAGAAGGAACACGGCACCGACCTGGAACACAAGAGTTCTTGAAAAGCTCAGCGCCGCCGATATGATGCCGTTATTAAGCGCGGTAAAAAATGCTGAGCCGAATATATTAAAGCCGATGAAAAGGTAGCTTATGCCGAAAAGCATTATCGAGCGAACGGTGATATCGTAAAGTTCCTTGTTGTAGCCTACGAATATTTTGGCGATAAGCCCCGCCGACACCGTGGAAAGCAGGGTCAAAAAGACCGAGCTTAAGGCTATAAGCTTAAGGCTCATTACAAAAAGTTCGTGAAGTTCGTCTTTTTTCTGCGCCCCGTATTTAAAGCCTATTACGGGTATTACTCCCATGGTGTAGCCTATAAAAGCGGCAACGAACACGAAGCTGACATACATTATCACACCGTATGCGGACACTCCGTATTCTCCTATCATTTTAAGAAGCTGTATGTTGTAAAGCATGCTCACAACGGAAATGGAAATGTTTGTGGAAAATTCCGAAAGACCGTTGGTGCAAGCCCGTATCACGGCACCTATATTCTTTTCGGGTCGGCAAAGCCTGAGCCTGCTTTTATTCGGCATACAAAAATATACAAACGGCACGAATCCGCCCACACATTGGCTGACGGCAGTAGCGACAGCCGCACCCACAAGCCCGAAACGGAACACCGCAGTAAGAAGTATGTCAAGCACTATATTTGAAAGCCCCGCAAATACGGTTATTTTAAGTCCCAAAAGCGGTTTTTCCGCCGTCGGTAAAAAGCTTTGAAAGGCATTTTGAAGCATAAAAGGAAGAAGTGCAACGGAAAGTATATCGCCGTAAACGATACAGTGCGGCAATAGCTCCTCCGTGGCACCAAGCAACAAAGCGACCCTCCTCATGCTCAAAAGCCCTATCACCGTAAGAAGTACGCCTAAAATCACAAGAACATAAATAAGCAGGGAAAAGCACCTGTTTGCCCTCTTCTCATCTTTTGCCCCGAGCATTACCGCTATAAGGGCGCTTCCTCCCGTTCCTATCATATATCCTACGGCAGAAAGGAGCATAACAAAAGGCATTATCAAATTAAGAGCGGCAAATTCTGTCTCTCCCACATAGTTGGACACAAAAAAACCGTCCACCACACCGTAAACGGATGTAAATATCATCATTATGACGGAAGGCAGAGTGAAGCGCAGAAGCCGCTTATATGTAAATCTGTCTGAAAGTTTGATTCTCATAATAAAAAACAGGGCTGTTTTCACAGCCCTTTATCATAATTATTTTCTTCTGATGAATGAAGGTATGTTAAGCTCCAGTTTCTTTTCGGGCTCTTCTTCGGGAAGATCCTTTATGGGAGTGAATACCTGAGTTTTACCCGGTGCGAATGCGGGAGCATCGTCCTTTATTTTGGAAGGCGCGGGAATGTCCACATCGCTCTTTTCATCGTCAAAAAGATTGTTGTAATTGTTTATATCGTCGAGGGTATCCTGCCTCTTGGGAGTAGTCCTGCCCGCTCTTTTGGGAGCCGCAGACTGATAAGAGAAAGGATTTGCCTTAGGCTCTTCCTCTACCTCCTGCATAGCCTTGGGTGCCTCCTGTACGGGTTTTGCGGAAGGTCTTGCAAAGCTTGCAGACGGCTTCTTGGGAGCCGCAGTTTCCTCTATACCCGTAGCTATAACGGTAACTATAACATCTCCGTCAAGATCGTCGTTTATGGCTGTACCGAATATGAACTCGGCATCGGGATCAAGCACATCTGCTATGATCTCGGCAGCAGCATTTGCCTCGAGAAGGTTGAGGTTTGAATCGCTTGTAAAGTTTACGAGCACGCTCTTTGCACCGTTTATAGAGGTCTCGAGCAAAGGTGAGGTGATAGCTTGCTTTGCCGCCTCCTCTACGGATGCGCTTCTACCTATGCCAAAGTGCGCAAGACCCTGATCTCTCATTATGGTGCACACATCCGCAAAGTCGAGGTTGATCTCGCCCGGCTTTGTTACAAGGTCTGCAATACCCGTTACACCTTGCTGAAGCACGTTGTCCGCAAGAATGTAAGCGGAACCCATGGTAGTGTTCTTATCGGCAGTTTCTATAAGCTTCTGGTTGGGAATAACTATCAGGGTATCCACAGCTCCTCTAAGCTCCTCAATTCCTGCCTCTGCGTAGCGCATACGCTTTCTTCCCTCGAAATCGAAAGGCTTTGTCACAACGGCAACGGTAAGTATGCCCTTATCCTTTGCCGCCTTTGCAACTATGGGAGCCGCACCTGTGCCTGTGCCGCCGCCCATACCGCTGGTGATGAATACCATATCCACACCTTCGAGCATTTTTTCGATATCTTCTTTATTTTCCTCGGCAGCCGCCTTACCCACTTCGGGTCTTCCGCCTGCGCCAAGACCCTTTGTAAGGTTTACACCTATGGGAATACGCTTTGCCGCCTTTGAGCCGTTAAGTGCCGCCTGGTCGGTATTAACTGCCACAAACTCTATAAACTCTGCGTTGGAGCTGATCATTCTGTTCACGGCGTTACAGCCGCCGCCGCCAACGCCCATTACCATTATTTTAGCCACACCGTCATTGTAAACGGCGGGTGTATTATTATCTTCATTAAGTATTTCTATCACTGTCGTTACCTCCGTGAAATATATGTAACAATATTGTAATATTTTTTTACCGATTTTTCAAGAGAAAAATTAAAATTTCTGTAAATTTAAGCAATTTATACCAAAATACCCTCTATTTACATTAAAATAAGAGCGATTTGTTGTTATGTTTTGGTAATTTATACATTTGACATTCATTGGATATGGGTTTATAATAATCGTGTATGTTATTTCTGTCCGATGTAGGAGTCGGGCATCAAACGGAGGATTATATATGAATATCAGCGGTGACAGCATCAAGATCTTCGGCTGTAACGGCAACAAAGTGCTTGCAGAGCATATTGCCGACAGTCTCGGTATGGAACTCGGAAAGTCCGAGATAACCAAATTCAGCGACGGTGAGATCAGCGTAAGACTTAACGAGACGGTCAGAGGAGGCGATATTTTCATAGTTCAGCCCACAAGCTATCCCGTAAACGATAACTTAATGGAATTGCTTATCACCATAGATGCGGTCAAGAGAGCTTCCGCAGGAAGAATAAACGCAGTCATCCCTTACTATGGCTACGCAAGACAGGACAGAAAAGCAAGAGCGAGAGATCCCATCAGCGCAAAGCTTGTGGCAGACCTTATCACAAGCGCAGGTGCGGACAGAGTCATCACAATGGATCTTCACTGCGCACAGATACAGGGCTTTTTTGACATCCCCCTGGATCACCTTGTAGGTATGCCCCTTCTTGCAAATTACTACGAGCAGAAGTTCGGAATGGGTGCAGAAGATGTTGTTGCGGTTTCTCCCGACCTGGGTTCAGTTACCAGAACAAGAGCCTTTGCAGAATCCTTAAACATCCCCATTGCGATCGTAGACAAGAGAAGACCCAAACCCAACGTAAGCGAGATAATGAACATCATAGGCGACTTCAAGGACAAAAAGGTCATCCTCTATGATGATATGATAGACACCGCAGGTACCATCACCAACGCCGCAAACGCCCTTAAAGAAAAGGGTGCTACCGAGGTATACGCTTGCTGTACACACGCAGTTCTCTCGGGTGCCGCTATCGAAAGAATAGAGTCAAGCGCCATCGAGGAGCTTCTCGTGCTTGATACCGTTCCCCTTTCAAAGGAGAAGCTTATACCCAAGATCAAGCAAAAAAGCGTTGCAAAGGTATTTGCAGATGCCATTTACAGAATACACAACGGACTTCCCGTATCCAAGATATTTGAATATTGATTAAGAATGTTTTAATTTTATATACAATTTATTGAATTTTTGCATCCTTTTTGGTATAATCGCATAAGAGTATGTTTACTCTGCCATAAATACAAAAACAGAACATTTGCCTAACAAGGAGGATCTATTATGAAAAAGCTGACATTGGGGCTGTCAGCGCTTGCCGCTTGTGCGGTAACGCTCACTATGAGCGCCGTAAGCGTTTTTGCCGAGGTAATACCGGTTTATCTTAACAATTCCGCCATTACCTTTGCCGCAAACGACGCACAGCCTCAGATCATCAACAACAGAACATATGTGCCTATCAGAGCCACCTGCGACGCTCTCGGCCTTACCATTGACTGGAATTCAAAGAGCGAGGTGCTCACCCTCAACAGAGCGGGCATAGTCATATCTCACAAGATGCGTTCAAAAATCGTGACTATAAATGGTGTGGAGCAGCCCTTTGACACTCCCTCCATCAACAGGAACAACCGCATACTTATGCCCATAAGAATGCTTGCGGAATCCATCGGCTCGACCGTTGAGTGGGATAACGCCACAAGAAGCGTACACATTACTTCCGGAAGCACGGTAACACCCGTTAAGCCCTCCGGAAACACCGTTTCAAAAGACGTATCCGTAAAGAGCATGAATATAAGCGAAACAGCCATTGACAGCAACTCTACCGTCACACTTACGGCTGTCGCCAACGAAAATACCGCCAAGGTAAAATTTATCAACAAAAACACGGGCAACACCATTACGGA
>CAMOYW010000113.1 GCA_946630405.1 uncultured Clostridia bacterium
CTTCATACGGGTTGTACAAGGATACTCGTACCGCAGGATTCCGACATAAAGACCGTAAAAGACCTTAAGGGTAAGGTAATAGGTACAACGGGTCTCGGTGCCGCCGCTCCCACCATTATCACAAGAAGAGCGCTTTTACATGCGGGTCTTGACGGCTCGGAAACTACCAAGGATGTTGAATTTAAAGTTTTCGGAGCATCCGAACTTGCACAGGCACTTCAAAACGGCGCTGTGGATGCCATTGCAAACGGCGACCCCCAGGCGGCTTTATCTCAGAAGGAATACAATTTGAGAACTCTTGTGGATACCGCAACGAGTGACGATTTTAAGGATGAGTAGTGCTGTATCAGCTTTGTGACGGGCAAGGTGGCACAGGAGCATCCCGAGGAGGCGGCAAAGTTTACAAGAGCCGTGCTTAAATCCGCACAGTGGGTAAATACGCATAAAGATGAGGCAGCTCAAATACAGATCGCGAAGGATTGGACGGCAGGCGATGCCGAGGCAAATGCCGAAGTACTTAAGACGTACAGCTACAAGCCCGATATAAACGGCGGTATAGAAGCGCTTAAGACTACTGTTCCCGACCTTCAGACACTCGGAATTATATCTTCCGATAAGAGCGTTGATGAAATAATCAAGGAAATTACATATACTCCCGAGGGCGTGAGCAATGCCGACTTTGAAAATGTGACCGATGCTCCCAAGAGTGTAGAGGAGGCGCTTAAATAATGGCTGAAGAGGTAAAAAAGAAGGGCAGAAAGACTGCCGAGGAGAAAAAGGCTGAACTTAAAGCTTTGAATAAAGAAGCCAAGGCTCTTGAAAAACAGCTTGAAAAGATAAAAGCTAAGGCAAAAAAGCTTGATGAAGCGGTCAATCCCAAGAAGGAGAAACCTGTGACACTTTGCGGCGGACAATGCCTTACCTGTGCCGACTGCCGTGTGAAGGCATGTTTTAACAACGAAACGGGCAAGTATCCTCCGTTTTGCCTTACAACTGCGGTAGATAAGGAGCTTTTGCAGTCCGCAAAGGATATATATTTAAATGACGAGATAGATAAAAATCTTGCCCTTACCGCCGCTTATGTGGAGGGTAATTTCTACGGCAAGTATACAAGGGTACAGGAGACCATAGAGTTTATAAAGCAATACGGTGCGAAAAAAGTAGGTATAGCAACTTGCGTGGGTCTTTTGAACGAGACGGGTATATTTGCAAAGCTTTTGAGAAAGCACGGCATAGAGTACTATGCGGTAGGCTGTAAGATAGGAGCGATAGAAAAGAGCGAAATAGGCATACCGCCCGAAAATACGCTTACAAAGGGCGAAAAATATGAGTCAATGTGTAATCCCATAATGCAGGCAAAGGTTCTTAACGCACAAAAGACCGACCTTAACGTTGTGATAGGTCTTTGCGTGGGACATGATGCCCTGTTTATGAGATATGCCGAAGCACCTTCCACTATCCTCATTGTGAAGGACAGAGTAACGGGACATAATCCTGCCGTTCCTCTTTATACGGCAGGCGGAATATACAGTAAGATCTAAGATACTATGAATACAAAAAAATGACTATGAATACAAAAAAAATGTGTTTGACTGCGCTGTGCATCGCTCTTGTGTGCATAGCGACAATGCTTATAAGAGTGCCGATACCCGCAACAAACGGCTATATAAATATGGGTGACGGGATGCTTTTAACGGCAACGGCTTTGCTCGGTGCGGGTGCGGGAGCGATAAGCGGCGGCTTAGGCTCTGCCCTTGCGGATCTGCTTTCGGGCTATCCTCATTGGGCAATTGCGACATTCATAATAAAAGGGCTTGAAGGCTTGCTCTTTGGCGGACTTATAAAGGCTTTGCCGAAATTGCCAAATATAATTCCCGCAGCCTTGGCTCTTGCGTTTATGGTCTTTGGCTATTTCGTGGCCGGAGCCATACTTGAAGGAAGTGTTGCCGTGTCGCTTACATCCGTACCGCCCAATATAGTACAAGGTGCAGGCGGACTCGGAGTATACGTATTGCTTCATTCGGCACTTAAAAAAGCAAAATTAAAGATATAAGAAGGGTGTCGCATTAAGCTCCGCTTACGGCAAAAAAACAGGTTTATGCCGATTAGCAGACTTGTCTGCGTGCCGGATCCTCGCACGGGCAAAGCCCGAATTGCGGATTTGAGCCTGCGGTGCCAAAATTACCGAAAAATAGACAACATAATGGACTGAACTATTGAATATCATCATATTCCAAATGTGACAGTCCTATAAAAAACAGAGTTCTGCTTCTGAGGTCAGAACTCTGTTTTTTTATATTCCGAGTATTCTTTTGGCTTTTTCTACGCTTTCAGCTGTCGGGGGTTCTATCCCTTCCAAACCGTATTTGATGCCGAGTTGTTCCCATTTGTATACTCCGAGTGTATGGTAGGGAAGTATCTCGATTTTTTTTATGTTTTTCAAAGGCTTTAAAAAGTCCGCAAGCCTTTGCAGATATTCTTCACTGTCGTTTATCGTGGGCACAAGTACGTGCCTTATCCATACGTCTTTGTTTATCTCATTAAGATATTTGGCGCAATCGAGTATGTTTGCGTTTGTGTGCCCGGTGAGTTTTTTGTGCTCTTCATCGTCTATGTGTTTGATGTCAAGAAGGACGGTGTCGGTGTTTTGCATAAGAGCGGCGAATTTTGTGAAAAATGGCTCTTCTCGTGTGAAACGGTGCGCCGATGTGTCAAGTGCCGTGTTTATACCTCTTTTTTTAGCCTTTTCAAAAAGTTCGGAGACGAAATCTATTTGAAGAAGAGGATCGCCGCCCGAAACGGTGATACCGCCGTCTTTTCCCCAATAGCTTTTGTAGCGTTCGGCTTTGTCAAGAATGGTGTCCGCATCGGCTTCGGTGCCGCCTTCCATGCTCCAGGTGTCGGGGTTGTGACAAAATTTGCAACGCATGTCACAGCCTTTTAAAAAAATCAAAAATCTTACTCCGGGTCCGTCAACGGAGCCGAAGCTTTCGGTGGAATGGATTATACCCTTTGTCATTGTAGTTTCCCTATGCTGGTATTACACTTACCGTGGTACTATATCACAAGGGTAGGGGTTTGTCAATCGGTGGAAGAAAGAGTCTTTTTAATGACACAATATTGAATTTTTATATGATATTGCCTATGTTTGGCAAAACTTGAATTTTGATATTGCAAAAATATTGGCGTTATGATAGAATGACTATATAAAGTTATTGTTTAATGGGATTGGTTTGTGTAAATGAGGTGATTATTTGTTTGCCAATTATGCCGTAATTGATGAATATTTGAATGTAATAAGCGGAAGTACCGAGTTTTTCAAGTTTATGGGAGCGCTTAATTTCAGTTCCCTTCTTACTCAGGTCTCCGACAGAGATGCGGGCACGCTTCGTTCCGCTTGCAAGCATGTGTTCAACTCCAATAAGGAAAAGAGATTACAGCTTGAAGTGCTGAATAATAACGGCGAATACCGTCCTTGTTATCTTACGCTTTCGCCGAACACTACCGCCGAAAACGGAAGGACGATAGTTGTAAATATATACGATATAGACCAGACAATAAACGATATATCAGTAATGAAGCGCCATATGGATATAATGCAAATGGTTGCGGGCGACGACAATACCATATTGTTTGAATATACGCCTTTTGACAGAATGCTCAGTATTTTCCGCTGTGATTCGACCAATACCTACAATATATATTCCGGTAATGTAAACGACTGGTCGGATGAGATAATATACGGCGACAGAGTTGCGCCGAACAACAAAGAGCAGTTCAGAAATTTTGTGGACGACCTTAAGAGAGGCTCAAGGACACTTCATGCGGAGCTTTCCTTTGACCTTTTCGGAGATAAGAGCATAAAACCCTACGTTATAGAGGGAATGACTGTTATCAACAATACCATAGTTGATGCCATAGGAGGTTCTATCAGATATAAAGATGCTTCCAATAAGGCGGATATATTAAGTGAATTCAGTAAGGATTTTATGACGGGCGTGCTTGACAAGCGCTCCATAATAAAATACGCCAAAGACAGGATAGAGACGAGAAACGGCGAGGATGTAACGCTTGCGATACTCGACCTCGATCATTTCAAAGATGTAAACGATGTGCTCGGACACAGCAAGGGCGACGACGTTATCATCAAATTTGCGGACATTATCAAGAGCTGTATCGGAAATGCGGGTGCGGTAGGACGCTTTGGCGGTGACGAGTTCATGGTCGTTATAGACGATATAAAGGATCAGCTCCAGATAAGAGAGTTTTTCCGTGCTATCCGCTCCACCACCGAAATGGAGTTCAAGGGGCTCGGAGATGACAGCAAGATAGATGTGACCACTTCTATAGGTGTGGTACCCATCAATAATCTTGAGGGCGAAATAAGCTACGATGCCATGTTCAAGACGGCGGATTACTGCCTGTATACCGCCAAGGAGTACGGTAGGAACCGTTACCTTATATACGACGACCGTTCAAAGAAAAATCTTCGTATGGACGGTACCATGAGCCAGAACAAGTTTGAAAAGACCGTTCGTAACAACACCTTTATGCTTTCCATTACGGAGAAACTGTTTAACGAGGGTACAAAGTGTATTGAGGATGTTATACGCGAGATCGGTGAAAGACTTGAGCTTGATAATGTTGTGGTATATTACGGCGAGGGGCTTAAGCCATTTGCGTGGTGGGGCGATCAGGAAGAGGAAAGACTTTCCGCACAGTATCTCTTTGAGGATAACTATGTGTCGAACTTCGATGAGAACAATGTATACGCTCTTTCAAATTCTCCCACGCTCGGAGGAAAGATGCCGAATGCTTACAAGTATTTGGAGCATCAGAGCATTTATTCGTGCCTTCAATTCCTTATAAAGGATGAGGATAAGGTTCTCGGACTTATCTCCTACGAACTCACGTCGGAGCCGGGAAGATACTGGCACGACGATGAGTCAAACTTACTTACCATCATCAGTCAGGTCATGGCACAGATGCTTAAAAAAGAAAAATAAGGAAACACTGATTTAATTAATCATTCGCATATTTGGCTACTGTTACCGCAT
>CAMOYW010000114.1 GCA_946630405.1 uncultured Clostridia bacterium
AAATTTATAAATAAAAATTAGATATAATTGCCAATCAATATTTCTGCGATAAAAAATATATTTCCCTTGATTTATCGGCAAAAAAAGGTTATAATCAGTTTACCGAAGTGTATTTCGGCGAAATTGATTTCGGTAAAGTTGATTTCGGTAAATTGGAGGGGATAGTATGAAAGATGTTTTTCACGGAAGAAATGTCGAGCTTAAAGTTCTCGACAAAAAATACAAACAAAAAGGATTTAAAATGACCGTTTTGTACGGAAGAAGAAGAGTAGGCAAGACCATGCTCATCAATAAATTCATGCGGGAACACGACTGCAAAAAAATATCATTTACAGCCGTTGAACGAGAAGAGCCCGAATTACTTTCCATGATGACAGAAGCCGTCCTTTCGGAACTTGCTCCCGATATGCTCCAAAACATAAGTTTCACAAGCTTTGAAAAGCTTTTTGATTATATAGGAAATCATGCCGAAAAAGAAAGGGTCATCTTTTTTATAGATGAATATCCCTACCTTGCCGGACAGTGTCCGTATATACAGACGGTATTGCAAAAAGTTATAGATACAAAGTGGAAAAACTCAAACCTTTTCTTTATCCTTTGCGGATCTCTTGTCGCATTTATGAAGGACGAGGTCTTGGCAGAGTCTGCTCCTCTTCACGGAAGGAGCGACCTTGAACTTAAGCTTGCCCCGTTTAATTACCTTGAAACAGCCGAATTTCTTGATGGATACGGATACGAGGAAAAGGCTGTATGCTACGGTCTTTCAAACGGAGTTGCAAAATATATAGAGCAATTCGACCCCAAAATTTCTTTGGAAGAAAATATAATTGACCAATTCTATTCGATAGGCGGATATTTTACGGAAGAACAGGTCAAGACCGTCATTACAAGCGATAAAAAGAACCCCGCACTGTACAATTCGATAGTTTCCGCCGTTGCTACGGGACACACCAAAAACAGCGAGATAGCCGCATATATCGGGGCTGATGATGTGACTTACCCTCTGAAAGTCCTTGTAAAAGCGGAAATACTTGAAAAAAGAATATCCAAAAGACCTTACTATGTGTTAAACGACAGTATGATCGAATTCTGGTTTAAATACGTCAGCAGAGCAACAAGCCTTATAAATGCGGGAAACGGCACAGTATATTACAATGCCAACGTTAAAGATCATATCCATGATTTCATGGGCAAAGTCTTTGAAAAAATGGCAAAAGAATACCTGATGATGAATGCAGGGCAAAACGGGATCCCCATCCTTACCGAAATATCCGATTATCAGGATATTTATCTTGATGAAGAAAAGAAGCAAAAACAGATAGAAATTGATCTTCTCGGAAAGAATAACAAAAAAATACTTCTTGTAGGTGAATGTAAATTCAAGAATACCCCATTTGACAAAACCGAGCTTGAAAAATTCATGGATAAGGTCAGGTACCTGCCCGTAAACGACCCCGTAATATGTATCTTCTCTTTAAGCGGTTTTAGCGACTATGTAAAAAACAACGCAAAGAATTGCAAGCTTATTGAGATCGAAGATATGTATCAATAATACCATACAAAAAGCCACCCCAAAATCATTCTTGGGGTGGCTTTGTATTTTATCAGTTTTCTCTCACAAGGCTTCTCCAGTCCAGGTCGCCTCTGTCGAGGGCAAGCAGGAGTACCTCAGCCGTGGCAAGGTTGCTTGCTACGGGGATATTATGTATATCGCAAAGACGCAGTACGGAGCTTATATCGGGCTCGTAGCTCTTGCTTGAAACGGGGTCTCTCAAAAAGATGACCATATCTATATCGTTATTGGCTATCTGGGAGCCGAGCTGCTGCTCTCCGCCCAAATGCCCCGCAAGATATTTATGTACGGGCAGATTTGAGGTCTCCTCTATAAGTATACCCGTGGTGCCCGTGGCGTAAAGCTCGTGCTTGACGAGTATGTGCCGATAGGCGATACATAAATTCTCCATCAAAGTCTTTTTGTTGTCGTGTGCGACCAATGCAATATTCATACCTTCTCACCTCAAAACATAGATTTGGGCTTACCGTTCATTCCCACATTCAGAACAAGCCCGATGCACAACATATTCACCCACATTGAACTACCCCCATAGCTCAAAAACGGGAACGGCATACCCGTGTTGGGCAAAAGCCCCGTGGCTACGCCAACATTTACAAAGCTTTGGAATGCGAGCATACCCGCCACTCCGCAGCATATAAGCTTTCCCAAAAGTTCGCCCGACCTGAATCCTATACGCACGCACCTGTAAATTATCACAAGCATGAGCGCAAGCACTATGGTACAGCCGAAGAACCCGAACTCCTCACCCACAACGCTGAATATGAAGTCGTTGTGGCTTTCGGGCAGAAAGCTGAGCTGATTAAGTGTACCGTTGTACAGTCCCTTTCCTCTCAGACCTCCCGAACCTATGGCTCGTATGGAGATCCTCGTCTGATAGTAGCTTTGACTTGATATGTCCCCGTTTACAAGGGGTAAAAGCCTCTCTATGTGGTAGGGCTTTAAAAACAGGCTAAGTATTTTATGCTCTTCACTTTTCAAGTCGAGGTAGCCCACTATCATAAGGGGAAGTACCACCGCAAGCACGCCTATAATGTATTTGGGACTTATGCCGCCCACAAAGAGCAGGTTTATAACTATCACAAGTACCACAAGGCTTGCAGAAAGCGACGGCTCTATTTCGATGAGCACGAATGACACGAGGGTCGTAAGTGCCACCGTAAGCAGTACACCTATATTATTAATCTTTTCTCTTGATTTGTCAATAAATTTTGACATATAAATTATAATAAATATTTTTGAGAACTCCGAGGGCTGTATACCGAAAAGCCAGCGTTTAACTCCCGTCTCGTCCGCTCTGCCGAGCAAAAGCACCAGCACGAGAAGAATAATATTTATTATATATATGGGTATGTAGAGCTTGCATATAAGGCGGTAATCCACCGAGGCGGCAAGCACCATAAGCAAAATACCCGTGCCTATCCAAATCATTTGATTGGAATATTCCCTGCCCGTGCCGTTGATGTTTATCCTTGTGGCAGAACCTATGATGACCACGCCGAACACGGCAATGCAAAGCACGAGAAGGAGCAATATATAATCTACCGATAGCAGTTTTTTCTTTATCATTTCACGGTCATTTCCTCATGCTGTTGTAGCTTCTTGTCACAGGCTGCGAAGGTCTTGACATATAGCTCTGTATCACGCGCTTGGCAGTCTCCGCCGCAGGGTAGGTCTCTCCGTTTCCGAAGGGGATGAATACCGCTATGGATATTTCGGGAGAGTCGTATGGAGCGAATGCCGCAAATGTGGTATGCTCCGCCCTTTTGGTGGACTGCTGTGCCGTACCCGACTTGGCGGCTATCTTTATAGGGTAGCCCTCAAACTGCTTTTTAAGGGTACCGTGCTCACCGAAGGCAACATTGTACATGCCCTGATAAATGGCTTGCAGGTCCTTGTTATCTATCTCTATCCTCTCTTCCACCTTTGGCGTGAACACCTTGTAGGCGTTCGAGTCGTTATCCGACACCATTTTCATAAGGTGCATCTGATAGCGAGTACCTCCGTTTGCGAGGGTCGCTATATATTTTGATATGATAGCCGAGGTGTAGTTGTTAAAGCTCTGACCTATCGCCGTTCTGATGGTGTCGCCCGCCGTCCAGTTGTATTCACGGGGAAGAGCGTCGGGGTAACGAAGCTGTGTGATGTACTTTTTATATTCGGGGGAGGATATATTGGAGGGGTAGTCGCCCATAGAGTCGTACAACTCGTATATCTCCACTCCCGTGGGGCTGTCAAGCCCGAAAGCACGCATATATTTGTTCAGCTTTTCTATACCCGTGGTGCTTGTGCCCGAATGTTCGCCGAGCATATAGCTCACGGAATAGAAGTAGTAGTTGCACGATACTTCCAGAGCGGAAGTCACGTTCACATCTCCGTGTGTGCCCAAACCGCCGCCTATCCAACACCTTGCGTAAGGTTCGCCCGCATCTTTGAAGGTTCCCTCGTCGTGTATGGTGGTGTTCCTCGTCACCACGCCCTCGTTAAGCGCCGCAACAGCCGTTATCATCTTGAATATGGAGCCGGGTGCTCTCGGTTCGGTGAACGGTCTGTTCACCATAGGTGTGGTAGGGTCGCTTTGAAGCTTTAGGTAGTATTCGTTGTTAAAGTCGTTTACAAGCTCATTATTGTCATAGCTGGGGTAGGTCACTGCCGCAAGTACGTCTCCCGTGTGTACATCCGTCACGGTAACGGAACCCGTACAAGGGTCCATACCAGTCATTTGCGGTGTTATATCGCCGCCCGAGCGTCTTAATTTAAGTATAAGAGCGGTGTTTGCGGATATGTCTCCTTCTTTCATTCGAGTGATGACATTGTCGTCGTCAAATATCTGCCCCTGCTCGTAAAGAGCCATCATAAGCTGATAAGACGAAACGGGACCCGAATCATATCCCTTGTACAATGCGTCTCTTGCCTTTTGCGTATCCGAAAGTGCCTCCGGCTCTACCGAAAGTATGTACGCCTTAAGCTCGCCTTGTACCGTACCCTCTTTTGAGTTAAGTATATTTCTAATGTGGATGTTGTCCGTTTCTATCATCTTTTTGAACACATCCATGGTGGTGTAGCCGAAATCCTTCGCACCCGAAAGCCTTTGTATCTGCTCGTTTCTCAGGCAGTCCTCAAGCTGTATGTAGGTGCTTTTCTGAAATTCCGCATCTATGGTGAGCTGAACGTTGCTGCCGTTTACGGGAGCGATACCGCCCTCTATATTTGCGACCTTTCTTCCGAGTATGTCCACCTCTATTTTCTGTATGCCGTTTTCGCCCTTAAGGTCGCTTTCAAACGCCTTTTCTATGCCATCTTTCCCCACCACATCGTTTATGGAATATATGCCCTTTTCGTCGTTTTTAAGCTCCGTATCGGTTATATTGCCTATGTAGCCGAGTATATGGGAAAGATACTGCCCGTAGGGATAGTGGCGAAGCACACGCCTGTCAACTTCGGCACAAGGGTAGCTTGAACTCTG
>CAMOYW010000115.1 GCA_946630405.1 uncultured Clostridia bacterium
TAGCTTGTTTACGATAGCATCTTTACTATGATTTGCATTTATACTCATTCTTCTTCACCTGCCTTTTTACCTTTCATTAACTTTTTGATACTATCCTCAATGTATTCCAGGTCGCTTTTTGATATAACCTGATTGCTATATAGCACACCGATAAGAAGATTTACTCTGTGTTTGGTTTCTATCCACTCGCCTGGCGTTTCTGATAACTTTATACCTTGCTCAACACCGTCTTTGAAACCCTCATTGTATGCCTTATACTCTACTTTGCTTGTTTCTACTGTCGGGGCATTGTCGATTTGATATAATGGAACACACAAATCTGTTAATGCTCCGTTATGAATTTGACAAGGAATTGCACATTTTTTCAGTTCTGAACGGCTGATTAAATCTCCTTGCGGTCTTTCTTCAAGTGCCTTGATTGCAAAGTCAAGAGCCTGTCTTTCTTTCCGTGTTGTTCTATCAAAACTACCAAAGACAAGCCCTTTCAAGACTTCAATAACTTCTTCATTTGACATATTATCTGTTGTCATTTCATTGTTCATTCTTCTTCACCTCTTTGTATCGGGGCATTATCAATAATCTCGTCAAACACTTTAAGAAGTGAAAAGTTAGTTGCGTTATTCTCGTACATAACTTTTCTTGCGTAGTTTTTCAATGCCTCACGGCTTATCAGATCGCCGTGCGGTCTTTCTTCTGCTTTCACTAACTCCTTACGGTTAAAAGTCGGGATCTCGTCTACCTCAAACTGTGGCACTTGCTGATTAAGCCACTTTAAGAAGTCGGCTTCGCTCATACTCCACACTTCCGTTGCGTATATGCCGAATATCTGCTTGAAGATTTCGGCATTCGTTTCGCCTTGTGATCTTTCGTTTACGATAGTCGTTCCCTGACTTTGAAATTTCTGCCAAGCCCTTGTGAATTCAATCATTTTATCTTCTGACATATCGTCAAGTATTAAGGCTTTGAATACAGTCGGGGCATTGTCGATTTCGTCAATAACCGCATAGATCGCATTATTCCAACCATTGTCATACTCGCTTGCAGGGATATTATCTATTCTATCTTCAATTGGCGTTTTCAAAGCATCAGCATCTATTAATCTCATTCTGTATCACCTTCCTTATACGCTTCGGGTAACGGTTGCCATGCCAACATTTTCGGCTCAAAGTCGTGATTTTCAATAATCCCTCTTTGGTCTGCAACCCCTATTCGCCCATTTTCTAATGACACAAGATACTCTCCTTTTTTGTCAGGGAGCTTATCTTTTACCGCTATCCATTCCCTATGTGGTCTTTCAATTTCAACTTCGGATTCGGGCAAAACTAACAACTTATGTGGCTTCTGTAATTCCTTAATTAGTTTTTGCTTTGTTTCTTCGGTAATATTGACATTCATTACGGGAGATACGAAGGTAACTATCGGGGCTTTCTTGATAAGGTCTATAACATCTCTTGCATCTTCATAGGATAAATAAGTCCTACGCCCTTCTATCGCATCTATAAGCCACTTACGGCTGATTAAGTCCTCATGCGGTACTTCCTGAATAGTCGGCTGCAAGTCTAAACGATCACATATCAGATTGACTACGCAGGTCTTACAACTTTTTGTGCCGTTTAAGGTACAAGTCTTACAATGTTCTCTCGATTCGGCTTTTACTTTGTCAGCATCTATTGTTCGCATATCTTCCCACCTTCCTTTATATTCAGATACCCGCCACCTTCATTCTTGCTTCCGCAAACCGGACACTTATCAGGTATGGGATCTATCGCAAATCGTATGATGCCCGTATTGCAAGCAGGACACTCGATATAAACTCTCGTAGGCTTATACCGCTCTACATACCATTTAGCCATTTCTGCACTCCCTCATTAAGTCGCTTACCCAGGTGCTTTCAGCTTCACCGTCTAAAGTCGTACCGCATCTGCAAGTCGTAGGTGCTTCCGAGTTCAAATCCACGATCTCACAAGCCTTACACAACGGACACCGCAGATACTTCTTACGCTTCGTTTTCTCGCATAGCCACTTCATTTATCTACTCCCTTCTTAATATTTGATATTCAGATTCCCGTGTTCATTTATCCAATCAATAACTTCCTTGTAGCCTAAACCACCACGATCCTTCGGACGCATAATATAATCGTACTGTTTTGGGTGCGTTTTCTTCATTCTCATGAATCTATCATCATTCTTCATGTGGCAACCAAAACCGCAAAACATACAACCCGTTCTATCACAACCCGTAGTTTTCAGCGATCTGGTATCATCAGCTAAACCGAAGTCGGAAATATCCATTTGTCCGGCAAAATCTTCGTCATAATCAACGGTTATATCTCCGTAAACCGAACAGATTTCCAAGTTATTATCCTTGATGTAGTGTAATATGTCCTGATTAGTCCAAAACGCCATAGGGGTACTTACGGGAGATTTCATTTCAAAGCCGTTGCAGCCGTTTTGTAACCACTTTTGCGTTCTTAATCGTGATTCTTCTGCCATAGTCGCAAGTATAGGTACTCTACCCGTTTCTTTGCCGTACTTATGAGCAGGGGCTTTTTTCATCACATTACAACACTTGTTTGAGATTTCAAAAGGTGCATCAAGGAAGAATTTATACTTCTCCTGGCTATACAAAGACTTATTAGGGATAAGCCCCGTCTTGTGTGTTTTCGGGGGTAGTTTTCCCAACAGAATCAGCAGCCGTTCGTTGCTCCCGCCCTCTCGATTTGCCATTTTTCGCTTTAGCGTACTTTCCAATTCCGCAAAGTTTATCGTAGAAGTAAGCGTACTTGTACTGTCTGTCTGTCTGTCTGTCTGTCTGTCTGTCTGTCTGTCTGTCTGTCTGTAAGATCGTGCCGCTTGCCACAAGCTCTGTCAAGTATTTTCTTGCTCCGTAAACACATTCCGATACCTCTTTACTGATAAACGGATAGCCGTACTTTTCTATTACTTGTTTAAAATTCATGGACGGCTTTAACCAAGTAACATTCTCAAACTTCTTCACAAACTCTCTGATTTCAGGATATTCCAAGCCCGTATCTACAAAAACGGCTTTCATATCGGGATAAATCTCTCTTGCTATGTGAAGCAATACGGTGCTATCCTTACCACCTGAAAACGATACATAAACACCGTCTATACCGAATTCATTTACCCATTCACGAATTCTCTGTTGTGTCATTCGCACCTTTATATTCAGGGGTAGAGATTGTCTTTGCTTCAAATCGTCTATCGTATGTAATGCCATTTACTCACCCCCTACTATTGATTTAAGCGATAAGCCCTTATATACCCTTCCTGAAGGCTCGTTGATGCACATATCGTAGAATTCAGGGTGTCGTGCCATTTCGTTTACAAACCGCTTTGACGGCAATATACGCCCGTGATTTTGCTTCACCCACGATATGAAGTGCCTATACAAGTCGGCAGCCGTAATCTCGTAATCACCGCCCCTTACAGAATTACGCCCCAAGAAGATGCCTACATCGTCATTCTCACTCTCGTAAGCTGATATGATAGTCTGCATATCGTTGCTCATGGATAATCCCCTCTGCTCGTATTGCTGATAGCCGTACACAAGCCAATTGAAGATCCCGCTCATGTTTTCTTCCTGCTCAAACTGATTTTTCAAAGTCTTATCCTGCTCGCTATCAGCAAAGTGCCTATCGAACGAGATAACCCTTAAACGCTCTGAATTAAAAAGGGATTTATCAGACACTTCCGGCAAGTCGTTACACGATAGCCAAATAGTGAATTGCGGTATGAATGTTACGGGTGCTGAAAACAACGCTCTTGCGGTTATTGCTTCACCGCCCGTAATCTGCTTAATCTTTTCTTCGTCAAATTTGCCGTATTCTGCCGATTCAGCCATTGTTACAAACCTACGGCCTTTAAGTGATGCAAGTACGGGTGATGCCTGCTCTGTACTTACCGATGCACCGTTACGGCATATAATGCCTACGGGAGCTGCGGTAGCATACGATCCTAACATACGCTCTACGGTATTCAGCAGGGTACTCTTGCCGTTCCTGGTCGTCTTACCGTAAAGAATAAACATACATTCTTCGTTTGCCCTGCCAAGCAACGAGTAGCCTAATGCACGATTGAGGTAATCAATCTTATCAGCTCTCCCGTTGCATACTTCCGATATGAACTGTTCCCAACGCTCACACTTCACTTCCTTGTTAGGCGTGTGAGAAAAGCGTGTCTGCATCGTCAGATAGTCCTTCGGGTTATGCTCATGAAAAGAAAAATCTCGAAGATCGTAAGTGCCGTTCTTACAGTTTATAAGGTACTCGTTCTTATCGAATAACTCTGCTGAAGTCGCACAACACGAAGTAGCATCGTCCTTAATTCTATTACGGAAACGCCTATCCTGCGTTCTCAATACGAACTTTGAATAATCGTCCTTACCGCCGTCTGTAATCTCTCTCGCATAGCAAGCAAGAAGTCTTACGAATGTTTTAAGCATCTCCGATACGAGAATTCCCTGCTCGTCCTTTACCCAACGGCCTTCTGAATAGATAACCCACGATTTCCACTCCGGTACATATCGGGCTTCTTCGCCGTATATTTCGTTGAATAAGTCGGAAAGTCCAAGCTCGTTATACTCGTAGGCTAACTCACCCTCACGGAAACGCAGATGCGGTTGTATAGCACAAATCTTTTCGTATTTAAGCTGCGTAGCTTCGTCTGTAAAATTCACTTCTCTACCTCGATACCCAAATAATCTACGCTCATGCTATGGTCTATTTCCTTCTTACAACGAGGACAAATAAGATAACTCATTTGCCTAAATCCCGTTGCCTGATCCTCACACTCGACTACCATTTTGGTCTTACAATGAGGACAAGTACGCTTCTCGTTCCAACATTCAATCATTGTTAGTTACTCTCCTATGTTTTACCTCACACCTTGTACTTCAACGAACTCTTGATTATCGCTAACACTTCCCCGTCAGGTAACGGCGGTTTACACACCTTCTGATTAAGTCGTAGCATTTCCTTCTTTAGTGCATC
>CAMOYW010000116.1 GCA_946630405.1 uncultured Clostridia bacterium
CTTATACGCCTCTTTAACAGCCTGATTTCCCTTTTCTTCTTCGGTACCTATATTTACAAGCCCGACTTTGGGATTCTTGATACCTGCAACGTTTTCTACATATATAGAACCCATCAAGGCAAACTGAGGATAATAACTCGGCTTCGCATCAACGTTTGCTCCCGCATCTATTAAAAGAGTATACCCTGTTTCCGTAGGTAACATGGTACCTAAAGCAGGTCTTTCAATACCCTTTATTCTGCCGACCAAAACCGTGGCTCCCGTAAGCAATGCTCCCGTATTTCCCGCTGAAATAAAAGCAAGAGCCTCACCGTTTTTCACCATATTCAAGCCAACGACCATTGAAGAGTCTTTTTTCTTTTTTATCGCCTGTGTGGGAACATCGCAGTTTTCAATGACTTCGGTGGCATTTACTATAAGTATCTTTCCTTTATTATAGCTGTACTTTGCAAGTTCATTTTTTATTGTTTCTTCCTTACCTACAAGAGCAAGAGTATATTTTGTTGTTTTACTTGCCTCAACGACACCTTTAACTATCTCGGACGGAGCATTATCCCCACCCATAGCATCAATGGCAATTATTTTATTTTCCATAACACACCAAAATTATAAAAAAAGGGTATCTGCGAAGGATACCCTAAATCTAAGATAAATAACGATTTGCTCGATCTCAGTCAACTCAGTCGACTGCAACAACAGTCTTCTTATCGTAAGCACCACAAGCTCTGCATACTCTGTGGGGAATCATAAGCTCTCCACATCTGCTGCACTTAACGAGAGTAACAGCGGGTATTCTCCAGCTTGAAGCCTTACCCATATCTCTCTTAGACTTAGATCTTCTTCCCTTAGGACAAATAGACACCTTTTACACCTCCTAAAATTTCAAACCTAAAAGTTGTTCAAATTGCGGATTAATATAGCCCCGCTCACAGCCACAGTCACCTTCGTTCAGGTCGTGACCGCATTTCGGACATAAGCCCTTGCAATCCTGCGAGCAAACGATCCTCATAGGCAAATTTAAAATAATATTACCTATGACAGCGGGCTTTAAATCTACGATCTTATTATCAAGACCCGAAAGGAGTATGTACTCGCCATCTTCATCCTGTGTATCGGAATATATTTCCTCAAAATCAAGGTCAAGATGCTGCTCAAATGCTTTCAGGCACAAATCACACTTAAGCGATAACTCAGCGGATATATTGCCTTTGACCTTATAAATATTGTTATCCTTGGCAACCTCGCCCTTTACAGATACAATTGCCTCGATATCTCCTCCGTCCCGAGGGATCGAAAGCGACACCTTTTCAAAGGCAAAATCTATAGGAACAAGTGCCAGCTTTGCAATATCAACAAGCATACAAGCACTCCTTTTTCGGCAACTGCTTTGGAAGAAGCTCCAAAGCAGCACCGTTTGCTATTATAACTCTATATCTTTTATTTGTCAAGTAATTCTTTTGTATCTTGAGCGATCATAAGTTCCTCATTTGTAGGGATAAGGAAAGCTCTGATCTTGGAATCGGCAGCGGCAAAATCGATCTCTTTACCTCTTTGAGCATTCTTTTCATCGTCGATTTTAAGTCCGAGACATTCAAGATACTTACAAATGGCAGCTCTGTGTCCCGAGTTGTTCTCTCCGATACCTGCGGTAAATACTATGGCATCACAACCGCCAAGAGCCACAACATAAGAACCTATAAATTTAGCGATCTGATATCTGAACATTTCAAGAGCAAGCTTACACTTTTCATCGCCCTCGTTCATACCCGCTTCAACATCTCTGAAATCACTGGAGCGTCCCGTTACACCGAGAATACCGCTCTTTTTATTCATAATGTTGTCGATCTCATCGGGAGAAAGATTTTCTTTCTTCATAAGGAAAGGAACGATAGCGGGGTCGATATCTCCGCAACGGGTACCCATCTCAAATCCCGCAAGTGGTGTAAGACCCATGGTCGTATCTATAACTTTACCGTCTTTAACTGCGGCAAGTGAAGAGCCGTTACCGAGGTGGCAAGTGATGATCTTTGTGCCTTCAGCTTTTCCACCAAGCATTTCAATAGCTCTTTTTGTTACAAACTTATGGCTTGTGCCATGGAAGCCGTATCTTCTTATGCTGTACTTTTCATAATACTCATAAGGAAGAGCGTACATATAAGCCTTGGGAGGCATGGTCTGATGGAATGCCGTATCAAATACCGCAATATTGGGCTTTCCGGGCATAAGCTTTTCACAAGCTTCGATACCCATAAGGTTTGCGGGCATATGAAGAGGGCCTAAATCGAAATGACTTCTGATTATCTCCTTTGCCTTGTCATCAACAATGATAGACTGCTTGAAATCTTCACTGCCGTGGAGAACTCTGTGACCTATACCGTCTATCTCGTCAAGAGAGGATATAACGCCCACTTCACTGTCTGTAAGCTTATCCATCACAAGCTTAATAGCCTGATCGTGATCGGCAAGAGGCTGTTCAAATACAACTTTGTCCTTACCCGCAGGTGTATGCTGAAGGTTAGAGCCATCAATACCTATTCTTTCAACGAGACCCTTTGCAAGCACCTCATTATTGTCCATGTTGTAAAGCTGATACTTTAATGATGAGCTTCCGCAGTTTATAACTAAAATCTTCATATTAATATTTTCTCCTTATAGGGGGTTATTTTGCAAGCTGAGCCTGTACGGCGGTAATAACTACGGTTCCTACTATATCATCGGCAAAGCAACCTCTGGAAAGGTCGTTTACGGGCATTGCAAGACCCTGAAGCACGGGGCCGTAAGCATTTGCCTTTGCAAGTCTTTGCACAAGCTTGTAACCTATGTTACCTGCTTCAAGAGAAGGGAACACAAGTGTATTGGCACATCCCGCAACACTGCTTCCGGGAGCTTTTGACTTACCTACGGAAGGAACGATAGCGGCATCAAGCTGAAGCTCACCGTCAAGCTCTATATCGGGATACTTTTCCTTTGCGATAGCCGTTGCATCGGCAACCTTGGTGACCTCATCGCTCTTGGCACTGCCCTTTGATGAGAAGGATAACATGGCAACCTTGGCCTTATTACCCGTGAAAGCTTCAAAGCTCTCTGCGGAAAGAGCGGCGATCTCGGCAAGCTGCTCGCTGTTAGGTGCTATATTTACCGCACAATCGGCAAATACAAACACACCGTTGTCGCCAAACTCACAATCGGGTACTTCCATAAGGAAGAATCCCGAAGCACTGCTTACGCCGGGCTTACACTTAAGAAGCTGCAATGCGGGACGAATAGTGTCTCCCGTAGCATGACAAGCACCCGAAACGGCACCGTCTGCATCACCGCATTTGCACATAAGACAAGCATAAGTCATATAATCGACTTTACCGTCCTTGCCGGGTTTGAATATTTCCTTCTCGGCGATCTCGGCATTAAGCTCTATACCTTTTTTTGCAAAAGCTTTAGTTCTGAGTTCGACAAATTTGTCTATATATTTCTGCTTATTTCCATCCTTGTAGGGATCTACCACCTTAACTCCGCTAAGATCAAAGCCCTTACCGTTTTCGGCGATCTCTGCCTCGGTACCAATAAGTACGATGTTTGCAAGATCCTCCTTGACTATCTTTTCGGCTGCCTCATAAGTTCTTGAGTCCATAGACTCGGGAAGAACTATGGTCTTTTTGTCTGCCCTTGCTTTAGCCTTAAGGGTCTCTAAAATGCTCATTTAACATTCTCCTTTCATTTTGAGAAATTCATATATCGGCTATTATACCACCTTTAAAAAAAATTCTCAACCCATTTTTTACAATCTCGAAATATTTTTGTAACATTGTGGAAATATACACAACACTATATCTCGCCGCCTATTATTATAAGCGTAAATCCATAAATCTTTTGTCAATATGCACAAAATTCATTATGTCATAAACTTGACAAATAGCAACAATTACAGTATAATTATCTCAGAATTTACCCTGCATATTGGCAGGAAATAACTTACACAGATGGGGGGATTAAAATGGCTGATTTAATTTGCGAAAGCTGCGGCTCCACGCTTGCTATGGGTCCCGGCTTTGCCGTTTGCCAAGGATGTGGCAAAAAATACGGTTTAGCTCAAATTAACAGACTTTATGAAGAAGCGGAGGCTCGTGCACAGGCAGAGGCCGCAGCCGCTTCACCCGCAGCAGACGGAGAAGGTGAAGCTCCCGTTACGGAGCAGACAGATACACATTCCGCAAGTGTTGTGGATTTTAACTCTTATTCAAACGGTCAGACCCAAAGCAAGGTCACACCTATCAAGCCTGTACCCGTTGCTCAGGCAAAACCTCAGCCCGAGCCTAATATTGACGATGCGGATGTATTTATAGATACACTTCCCGCTTCTACGGTAAGCAGTGCCAACGATGCTCTTGCTTCGGCTTTGGAAGCATTGAACAGTTCGCCTATGGCTAAACCCGTTCAGCCCGTGCAAAGCTCTCAACCTACCGAGCCCGTTGCACCTTCCGCTCCCGTTAACACGCCCATAATAGGCACTCCCGTGGCAAGACCCGCAGCTCCCGTGGCTCAGCCCTCGGCTCCCGCACCGTCTCAGCCCACAACACCCGTTCAGCCTCAAAGCAGTGCACAAAGTGCTCCAAGCACTCCCGCAGTTTCAAGTTTCGGTCCTTTGACCATGACTTGCGACGATTGCGGCGGTGAACTTGTAATGGGACCCGGATATGCAAGATGTAACGGATGCGGCAAGAAATACGGTCCCGGTAAAATCAAAGAAAAACAGGATCTTATAGAGCAGACCAAAAAGGCTATGGAGGCAGCAGGCGTACCTATTCCCGAAATAGCAAAGCCCAAGAGCGCCTCTGCAAAAACAGCCGACGGTACACCCGTTTCAGTCGCTAAAAGCGAAAACAAAAATATTCTCGAAATAACTTGCGACGACTGTGGCAGTGAACTTGAACTTCGTGCCGACTATGCTCGCTGCACGGGATGCGGAAAGAAATACGGTCCCGGTAAA
>CAMOYW010000117.1 GCA_946630405.1 uncultured Clostridia bacterium
TGGAGCCGATATTTTCCCCTATGTGTATGTGTACGGGTCCGTTTTTTATGTTTATCACGCCCAAATGCTGGATCTTACGCTCGTCGGGGTACATAAGCGCCGCACCTACCGCGCCGACTCCCTTTACGGATGCCTGTCCTACCATGGCACCTATCCAATCGGCAGATATCACTTCAATATCGTCATTTAAAAACAGATAATAATCTCCCAGTGAGTTTTCCGCTCCAAGGTTGCACATCGCAGAAAAGTTAAAGGGCTGCTTTTTGTATATATATCCCGCACGGTAGGAGCGGGTAAGTTCTTCGTAAACAGCTTTGTTTTTTTCCGTACTGCCGTTATCCACCACGGTTATCTCGTAGCGGGGGTAACGGGTCTGGTTGCATATAGAGGCAAGACACCTTTTTAAAAGCTCGCAGTTATCCTTTGAGGGGATTATTATGCTCACAAGGGGTGTGTTGTCTGCCGTAAAAACGGTATTGACACCTCCGAAACCGAATACCTTTTTGACGGTAGCCGTTAAGTTCTCGCTTTTAAGTATAGCTTTTGTAACTTTTGCGGAATAAAAATGCGGTTTGATCCTATGAACGAGGGGCAGGGGGATATGATGAGCCTTGTGCTTTTGCATACAGCGAAGTATCAGGCTGTATATTGCCTCTGCGGGAGTGAAAGAAGCATCGAGCGGCAAAAGCTTTTTGACCGCATCCGATCTTAAGAGCACAAAGCTTCCCGTATACAAGAAGGAAAGTAAAAGCTCGGGTGAATAGTCGGGCTTGAAAAAAGGTGAATAAAGCCTGTCTCCTTTTTTCATGTCGTCATCAAAGTAAAGGCAGTTTACATTGCCGTTTTCCGTTATGTAGTCCGAGGCTATGGAAAGTGCCGTGCTTACGGGTATGCTGTCCTCGGTCAGGAACACTATGTGATCTCCCGTAGCGTCTTGTATCGCCTTTTCCATACAGGAAAGTATATCGGGGTCGCGATAGGTTTTTTTTATTTTTTTGTCGTATATGGGCAGTACCTTGTCGGTACAAAGCAGTATTTCGGTTTTCGGATGAGTTTGCCTTAATACGGCGTTAAGGGAAGCATAATTGCTTCCCTCCGCACAGTAGATAACAGATATATAAGGCGCTTCGTCGCCCGTATGTAAAGCCTTGTATGAATCAAGGTCATGATATTCAAGAAAGCGTGAATACAGCTTTTTTTCCGAATTAAAGTACCTTGAATTTTTCAGCTTGTGTATAAATAACTGTAAGTCGTTAAGATAACGCATTTTCCAAAAGCTCAATACCTTTTTTTATCCTTGCCAAAGAATCTTCCTTGCCCAAAAGTTCGGCAAGCTCGCTTGCTCCGCACGGTGAGGTGGGTTCACCCGAAAGAGCTGTCCTCACGGGCCAAAACATCTGTCCGTTTTTTATGCCCATTTCGGATATGAGCGAGAGCATGGCATTGTAAAGACTGTCGTTAGTCCACTTGTTAAGTCCTTCAAGCACGGGGGTCACTTTTTTAAGTGCTTCAAGTGAGGACTCCTCGGTGGTCTTCATCTTCTTGTGTACGTATAAAGACGGCTCGTATTCGGGGAGGTTATCCACAAAATCGACCTTTGAGCCTATTTCTTTTATAGTACCTATTCTTGACTGTACATAGCCGCAGAGTTTCTTTAGGTCTATATCCTGCCTTTTTACGCAGCTTTTAAGTTCATCCTCTGCAAGTGAATAAAACTTATCTTTATCCATCGCCTTAATGTACTCCCCGTTCATCCATGTCAGCTTAACGGGGTCGAATATGGCGGGAGATTTGCTCAAACCTTTAAGGTCGAATGCTTCTATAAGTTCGTCTATTGTAAATATTTCCCTGTTTTCGGAGGGTGCCCAGCCCAAAAGTGCGATATAGTTGATTATCGCCTCGGGCAGGAATCCTTTTTCTATGAGGTCCTGGAAGGAGGCATCGCCGTTTCTTTTTGAAAGCTTGTTGTGCTGATCCTTCATTACTGCGGGAAGATGCACATAAGTGGGTATCTCCCAGCCGAACGCTTCGTAAAGAAGGTTGTATTTGGGTGTGGAAGAAAGGTACTCAGCACCTCTTACCACATGTGTTATCGCCATAAGGTGATCGTCTATAACATTTGCAAAGTTATAGGTGGGGTAGCCGTCGCTTTTAATAAGTATCTGATCTTCCATATCGGAATTATCTACAGTGATCG
Organism: uncultured Clostridia bacterium; assembly: GCA_946630405.1. Taxonomy (GTDB): domain Bacteria; phylum Bacillota; class Clostridia; order Lachnospirales; family CAG-274; genus UBA3680. The sequence goes on from CAMOYW010000117.1 coordinate 2,198, forward strand.
AGCCATATACTTCATCGTGGAAGGTGGTCTTTCCTTCTTTTATTTTTTGTCTTATTACGTAGGAAACGCCGTTTTTCAGGTTCTCCTCTATTTCTTCCTTTGAAAGGAAAAGACAGTGGCGATCGTATTTTGCCACATCTCCGCCTTCCGTGCTTTCTTTAAGAGAGTCAAGCCTTTCTTTTGTGCAGAAGCAGTAGTAAGCCTCTCCCTTTTCTATAAGTTCAAGAGCGTATTTAAGGTAGTCGTTTTTTCTCTCACTCTGTACGTAAGGACCGTAGTCTCCGCCCACGTCCGGACCTTCATCGTGCTTTATGCCCGAAAGTTCGAGAGTTTTGTAGATTATATCGACCGCACCTTCAACATATCTTTCCTGGTCGGTATCTTCGATACGGAGTATGAATTTTCCACCTTTGGACTTTGCGATGAGATATTCGTAAAGTGCCGTTCTCAAATTTCCTATGTGCATATAGCCTGTGGGGCTCGGTGCAAATCTTGTTCTTATCATTGTATGTTCCTCTTTTATTCTTCGTTGTCGATCATTGCGTTGTTCAGTGCCGCTTGTGCAACATTTATATCCGATATGGCATTTCGGTATTTTTTATCTATTTCCTCGACATTTTGGCTCAATTCCGCACCTTCGTCAAATATACGCTCGGCGCAATATTCGCTCATGCCGAGGGAAATACTTGCACGTACTCTCGGGTCGGACTCCTTTGCGAGGTTTTCTTCGTATACGGCAACACACGAGGGGTCTATTTTAAGCTCCTCAAGTTTATCTTTGCAGGTTTTGACAAGCGCTGCGGAAGATTCTTCGATAGCCGTATTCTTTCCTCTTATAAGGCTTTTTTGTTTGTTGACCGAAACTGTGCCGAGGACAAATATTACTGCGGCAAGTACGAAAACAAGCACGGTCAAGCAAAGCATGATCTTGTTTATGTTTAAGTTTTTTATCTTATTCATCTGTCTGTCTGAACGGCTCTGCGTAGCCGAGGTCTACCGCCTTTTGAGATATACAGTATCCCGATAGGTCGGCAATGTAAATGTTAAAATAGTTTTGGGCATCAAAAAAGGTTTCGGGAAACTTTCCGCTTCTCAATACGGAAAGATCTGCCTCCTTAAGTGAGAGCCCGTATTCTTTGTATATGTTCTCGTTTAGGAGAAATTCTTTCAGGTTTACGAAATGGTCGCCGAATGCCTTTTCGTAGGCTGAATTTATTTGTGTGACAGCTTCATCGTCACCTATCACGGGACCAACCACAATGTAGTCTTTGCTTGTGGTATAGTCGACCATTTTGTTTATGACCTCTATATTTTTTTCGGGCTCGGGATAGAGATTATTCGCATTTCCGACGAAGATTATTTGTATATCGTCCCGTCTTAAGCTCATGGCTCTCGTGGTAACGGGAGTAGGCTTTAAAACAAGCTCTTCAAAGCCGCTTGCATCCCTTGTAAAATAGTATTTTCCGTCGTATTCGGTTATCATGCCGCCTATCCCGTTAATGGAGCAGGGGTTAAGACCTCCGTTTTTGGAAAGGTTCGGCTGAATATCCTCACCCAGTTCGTTTGAAAGGGTTATCTCAATGGTTTCCTTCTTTGCGGGTATATCGCAAGGCGTTACTAACATGGGCATTCCGCCTTGTCTTGCTGCTATCATTTTAAGGGTGTCGCTCTCGTTTGAAACGGAATATATTATCCTGCCCGTATACTTGCTTATAAATGCGCTTGTTGAGGGTGTTCTTGAGTTTTTGCTCAAACAGAAGGTGTCTCCCCAAACACAAAAAGGTGTGGGAGAACCCTCGGGCGTGGGGTTGTTCTCCATATTTGGTGTGGCTTCCTCACCGTACACGTTTGCCTTAAAGCTGTAATCGTGGGCGTAAATATTGTATACATCGTCGCTGATCGCGAACTTCTTGCCCTCGGACGGACTTATGCTTTCAAAAAATGCAAGTGCCGACATGCCGAAAAATACGGCAAGTCCCAAGCCTACGACCAGCACCTGAAGAGGATGGGCATTTATATTAAATAGCTTTTTTTTCATATTTTGTCTCCAAAGAATCAGTGCTTTTTCTTTGCTTCGAGCTTGTCAATCTTTTCTTTGAGCTTGCTTTGCTTCTTTTCGATCTTAGCGTCATAGCGCTCGGCGCGTTGTTGCTCTTTGAGCGCCTTTTTGTCCACATAGTCGTATTTTTCTATAAAGGCTATGCCGTAGGCTGTGGTGCCTGTGTGTGCGCCTATAGTTGCGCCCACGTTGAATTCAAGCTCTCCCGGGAATTTTTGCTTATAGCTGACGCTTTCGGGATCGTTTGTGAACCTAAGCCAGCTGTATATATATTTGCTTTGGTCGGAGTGATTCTTTTTTATATAGTCAAACAGCGAGGCTGTTGCTTTCTTTCTTCCTCTTACTTTTGCCACGGGGCTGAGTTCCCCTTCGGTCAAAAGAAGTATGGGCTTTATGTTCAAAAGAGTGCCGAAAAATGCCGAGCATTTGCCTATCCTGCCGCCTTTTCTTAGGGCATCGAGGCTGTCAAGGGTGAATATTACACCCGACGTGTTTTTCAGCCTTTCGACATTATCTATAACGGAGTTGTAGTCAAGTCCATCTTTGATCATTCGTGCGGCTTCAAGTATCAAAAGTGCCTGTGAGCCTGTGGCGGCAATGGAGTCTATCACGGTTATCCTTGCCTCGGGTATCTCGTCTTTTATAAGGCTTGCGGCATTTCTTGCACTTTGACAGCTTCCGCTGAGCTTTGCGGACATACAAA
>CAMOYW010000118.1 GCA_946630405.1 uncultured Clostridia bacterium
TCCGCCGTTTTTGATAGATAAAAATATAAAGATTACTATGGAGTTTTAGTATAAAAAAAGGAAGTATAGCTTCCAAAAGAAAAAAGGAGCGTGAAGAAAATAAGGGAAACACTGATTTATTTTTTCGCCCTTTAATCAGTGTTTACTAAGCTTTTCGCGCTCCCTTTTTGCAAAAGAAAAAGCCCCCGAAAAATCGGGGGCAAATTATTATTAGTTCTGTGGTGCACCAACGGGGCAAGTACCTGCACATGCTCCGCACTCGATGCAAGCATCTGCATCTATAACGAACTTGCCGTCGCCTTCTGAAATAGCGGAAACGGGACACTCAGCAGCGCAAGCGCCACAGCTAATACAATCATCACTAATCTGGTATGCCATAATAGTAACCTCCTTTATAAATGAAGGGGGAATCCCCTAACTTACGGGCGGTGATCGATCATCGCCTTGTGGTATGATTATACACTATAATGTCACAAAAAGCAAGAAAAATATCAAAAAATATACTTTTTTTTCGATATAATTAGTTAGCATAAGGTAACTGCCGTAATGTCGTTTAACACCAATATAAGGTTAGCCTTGTTGTGCGTTCGGCTTCTATTTTTTAAAGATTTGAGGGACGACACCGGGTCGTCCCTCATGAAACAATGTAAAGAAAACAACGATTTGTTTACCCTTTGATCGGTGCTTATAATTGATGCTTTCTTAGTATAAGGCTATTATTCAATAGCAATGTACTTGGTTTCTTTTTCGGGAGGGAGAGCCTCTTTTTTAGGTACGCTGACCTTTAATATACCGTCCTCGTATTTTGCCTTTATATCCTCTTTGGTGAGGTTATCTCCCACATAAAAGCTTCTCGAAGCGGAGCCGTAAGAGTGCTCTTTCCTAATGTATTTTTCGTTTTCGCCCGGTTGGGTTTCATTATCATAGGAGCAGCTTATTGTAAGGTAGCCATCTTTAAGCTCTGCCTGTATGTTTTCTTTCTTTACACCGGGTACTGCAAATTCAAGCTCAAAGCCTGCGTCGGTCTCTTTCACATTGGTTTTGAGGAGTTTGTTGTCGCTGTGTGTGTAGCGATGCTCAAAGGGAGCATTAAAAAAGTCATCATACAAATTTTCACTGAACAATGTAGGTATCAACATAACTATTCCTCCTTTAAGATTTTGATCGCCTTTCGGTGATCGTAAGCCTTTTAATTCGGCTCATTTCTTAACTTCAAGTGTAATTATAGCACTTTTGTTAGCACTCGTCAAGAGTGAGTGCTAACAAAATTATTAAGATTTTATGAAGGTGGAATAACGCAAAATATCCCCCCTTTTTTAGGGGGAATATTTTCACTTTAAGGTGTTGTAATATTCACATTCTTCTTTGAACATACATTTGTCACATTTGGGCTTCCGAGCAACGCAAACCGTTCTGCCGTGAGCAATAGCCTGCGTATTGTAGCGGCTCCAATGGTCTTTCGGGAAGAGTTCCATAAGCTCGTGCTCTATTTTTACGGGGTCGTCATTTTTCGTAAATCCAAGCCTTTGGCTGATCCTCCTTACATGAGTGTCGACCACTATGCTCGGTATATTGAATATGTGGGTGCGTATAACATTTGCCGTTTTTCGCCCTACGCCCGCAAGTGAGGTAAGAGAATCTATATCGCTCGGCACTTTGCCGCCATGCTTTTCAAGCAAAAGACGTGCCGTTTTTTGAATGTTTGCCGCCTTGCTTCTGAAAAAGCCGATAGAGCGAATATCATTTTCCAACTCGTGTATATCGGCTTCGGCAAAGGCTTTGAGAGTAGGGTATTTTACAAACAGCTCTTTCGTCACAAGATTCACCCTGTCGTCCGTACACTGAGCCGAAAGTATCGTCGCAATGAGCAACTCATAGTCTTTTGTGTAATGCAGATAGCATTTGTCCTTGTCACCGTAGTAGGTGTCAAATATTTTAAGTATGTTATCGGTGTTTGGCATAGTTAAGAATTTCGGAAATTATAATTTCTGAGTTGTGTTCGTTAAGGTATATGATATTAATATGCTTTTTTGTGTATTTAAACGGAGTTTGTGCGCTTTTTTCCGTCAGAAGTTCGGTAAAGAATTTTTCCCAACTAAAGTATTTTTCGCTTTCAATGTGTGAAGAGGGAGATTCAAGTATTTTTTCTATATTTTCATCTTTTATGAATCCTCCCTTAAGAATAAGCCATTCAAAGGACTCGGGAAGGCATAGTATGATGTTTGAAGATGTACGTAGTTTAAGTATTCTGTCTATTTCTGAGCCAAATGCAGCTCCGTCTGCGATAATAAGAGTGTTTTTATCGGGATGAGAATTAAGCCAGTCAAATATTGCGGAATTAGAGCCTGAAGTGTAGCATTTTATATCCGAATTTTTAAAATAGTTTTCGTAAAATTGAAAACCCGAATTTGTATCTTCGGTTATAAGAGTGTCAAATTTATTGCTTTTTGGTGATGTTTCTTTGTAGTATCTGTGTCTTTTATTTGATTTATATATTTTTTTAAAGCTGTGATATTTTCCGCTTGTCTTTATTTCGTATATTTCTTCAATACTGTATGGCAATTCCCTAAGACTTTCTCTGTTAAAAATAACATAATAATTATCAGTGGCTTTTATAGTATGCGCAAATTCTTTTGTATTTAAATATTTTGCACCTTCGTCTATAAAAACTATGCTGTCTTTGGTTTCTTCGAGTTGGTTTTTCCAATCCGTATCAATTAACGCTATACAATTTTTGTCGCAGGATATATTTACCCCGCTTGCTTCTCCGAGGCGGGTATAGTCTGAGATCATTTCGTAAAGAGTGGTTTTGCCTGTGCCGCTGTTGCCACGAATCACAGTGATATTTCTAAATAGATCAAATTTAAATGACGCATCTCTGTTTTTAACTTCGATATGGTGTATTCCTTTCATGGCTACCTCACACATATTTTCCGGCTTCCGATACAAGTTCACCCATGTTTTTAACAATTTTACCTGTATTTAAAATTCTGATCTTAAATTCATCTTGACCAAAATCCATTAAGTGGCGTAAATTTATAACAACCTTTTTATCAGCGGCTATCTTTAAGAGCCATTTTGCACAGTTATCTCCGCAAGTTGAGACATTAAATATTTTGCTTTTGTCATGAGCAATGAGTAACAAAGTCTTTACTCCGCCCGAAAGCTTTTTGGGACTCATATTTCCGAATATCGGGCTCAGGATGGTTTTTTCATCGATCACTTCGGAACGATCGACATTTCTAATAATATCCTTTGACAGCGGTTCGGTTATCCATTTGTCTTTATAGGTGTTGTTAAAATATATATTTGTATTGTAAATAGCTTCGGGCATATCACCAAAATATATGTTTAGCATTAAATTTACCTTTCTTTGGATGTTCTTTTGAGTCAAAAGAGTTGCATTTTTTATTTTACAAAAGGCACCGCGTGAACGGTGCCTTATATTGTTTTATTATGAAGCTTTGATTGTAAGCTTGAAGTCGTAGCTGTCCTGACGTTTGTTTTCGTCTTCGGCAACTACCGTGAAGGTTCTGCTGCCGTGCTTTTCATCACCGGGGGTGAATGTAAGCTCCCATTCGTACTCGTCGTCATCCTTGTTTGAAGGATTCTTGTATGTCTTGGAAAGCTTTGTGCCTCTGTCGTCTTCGATCCATACTCTGTATGCGCCCGTTGAAGTAACTACGTCTACATCGATGTCGTCATCATCGTAGTATTCCTTCTTCTTAACGCTCACATCGTTTACCGCTACGGTGTCCTTGGTGTCACCCGTGATGGTAAAGTCGTATTTTTCGGATTCGCCGTCATCGCCATAGGCTTTTGCCGTGTAAGTTGCGTCGATGGGATCCACCTCAAAGCTGACGGTAAAGGAACGCTTTCCGCCCGAACCCGAGGAGCCGCTGTCGCTGTAAGCAAGCTCTTTGGAGCCTCTGTAAATGTATACTTCCTTGGTAGCTTTTGTACATACCACGCTGAAGCGTGCCGTGTCGCCTTCTGTTATCTCGCTGGTCTTTTGTTCAACGGAGAGTACGCCGACTTCATCGGTGTTCCAGTTTTTACCTGAAATTTTGATGGTGTCCTTGTCGTAATCATCGTCCGAGTTGTAAGCATATACCGTGTAGGTCTGCTTGTCCGAGTGATTTATCTCAAAGGATGCTTCCCACTTCTTTTCCTTGCTTGTCTTGGTTTCGGGGAAGGAAACCTTTGCGACCTGCTTGTCGTTCTCGTTCTTAATGATGATCTGAGAAACCTCGGTGTTGGTCTTTATTTTGAGCTTAGCGTCCATGCCCTTGTATACATAGTCGCTTTCAAGCTCTATCTCGTCAATTTCGGGGTCGCCGTCGCTGTCGTCGTCATCGTCATTGTCATCATCGTCGTCGGCTGCCGTTACCTTAACGGAAACGGTCTGGTAGTCGTCCTCGTAGCCGTCACCCTTAACATAGAGTGTAGCGTTGATAGCTCTCGTACCCTTTTTGGTCATGGTTATCTTTGTGGTAAATACGTGGTTATCATCGTCACCCTCTTCGTAATCGGATACGACCTCTTCCGTATCGTCAAAGCCCGTGGTAAATTTTACCTTTGTGACTTTGGACTTGGCTGTAAGAGTGACCTTTACGGTATCCTTGACCGCAACGGAGCTTTTGTTGACCTTAAAGTCGATAAGATTTTTGGATTCGTAGTCGTTGCCTACGTCCTTGTCCTTTGTGGAACTTGAACTTGATTCCTCGTCATCCGAACTCTTCTTTGAAGAAGAAGAAGAGGAGGAAGAATCCGAACCCGCTTTAACGGAGATCGCACCGAGCTGTACCTTGTCGGCAGAGGTTACAAAGTCTGCATTGCCGTCGGAGGGCTGAGCCTCGATGATGATAACGTCATCTTTGTCTCTGTCGTTTACAAAGGTATAGTTTACGGAAAATGTTCTTGTGTTGTCGGCGTTAGCCTGGAAAGAATCGGTTA
>CAMOYW010000119.1 GCA_946630405.1 uncultured Clostridia bacterium
TCACGGTCTTTTTACCGAAACCCTTTTCCTCCATATATTCGGGAACTTTGGCTTTGGCTTCTTCGCTGTCCATACCGTTGAATTCGCCCGAATTTATCATTATTCCGGGTGCGGTATAAGCTTCGGTAAGCTCTTCTTCCTTACCCGATTTACTTATGACCTGTATAATGGGTATATCAAATTTCTTGGCAAAATCGAAGTCTCTTTCATCGTGTGCGGGAACACACATGATCGCGCCCGTACCGTAGTCGGCAAGTACATAATCGGAAACCCAGATAGGAGTCTTGGCACCGTTAAGAGGGTTGATACCGTAGCTTCCTGTAAACACGCCCGTTTTTTCCTTGTCGGTCATACGGGAAACATTACTCTTGGTGCTTGCTTCAAATATATACTTCTCCATTTGCTCTTTTTGCTCTGCGGTGGTTATATCCCTTACAAGAGGATGCTCGGGAGAAAGTACCATGAATGTAGCACCGTAGAGAGTATCGGGGCGTGTGGTATATACTTTAACGGCTTTGTCCGTACCGTCAACGGGGAAGTCTATTTCCGCACCGTAGCTTTTACCTATCCAGTCGGATTGCATCTTTTTAACCTTTTCGGGCCAATCAAGTCCGTCAAGATCTTTGAGAAGTCTGTCGGCATAAGCCGTTATCTTAAGCATCCATTGGCGAAGGTTCTTTTTGGTAACGGTAGCACCGCAACGCTCACATACGCCGTTTGTAGCCTCTTCGTTTGCAAGTACGCACTTACAGCTCGGACACCAGTTAAGGGGCATTTCCTTTTCGTAGGCGAGACCCTTTTTAAACATCTGTATAAATATCCACTGTGTCCACTTGTAGAAGTTGGGGTCGGTGGTGTTTACTTCTCTGTCCCAATCGTAAATCGCGGAAATATCGTTTACCTGTCTTTTAATGTTTTCAATACTCTTTTGAGTGGATATGGAAGGGTGTGTACCCGTCTTAATCGCATAGTTTTCGGCAGGCAGACCGAACGCATCCCAACCCATGGGATGAAGTATCTCATAGCCTTGAAGAAGCTTGTATCTGCTGATAACGTCCGAAAGAACGTAGCCTCTCCAGTGACCTACATGAAGTCCGTTACCCGAAGGGTAGGGGAACATATCAAGACAATAGTACTTGGGTTTGTCGGTACCCGTGGGATTTACGGGCTCCTCTTCCCAAGCCTTGCGCCATTTGGCTTCTATTTCTTTAAAGTTATATTTGCTGCTCATTTTATCCTCCCAAATATAATTTCCTAATGATAATTATAAAACATCAAATTAAAGTTGTCAAATGTATTATGCAAGTATTTCAAAGATTTTAGATAAAAAGGGGCAAAAATAAAAAGGAAATATATTTATATGTGTTGTATACTTTGTGTAACAAAAATGGATTTAGTGGGTGGAGTATGAATACGAAAAAAAAGATCGATATGACAAAGGGAAGCATAATGTTCAATGTGGTACTTTTTGCACTTCCCATAATACTCGGAAATATTTTACAGTATCTGTATACCACGGTTGATACGCTTGTTATCAGCAGATATTGTGACCATACTTCCATAGCGGCTGTAGGCACAAGCTCACAGCCCGTAGAGGTTATTTTATGTGTGTTTCTCGGCATAGGCACGGGTGTGAGCATACTTATGTCGCAACATGCGGGGGCAAAGGATGAAAAAAGGCTCTCGGATACATGTAAGACCTCCGTCTCCTTTGTGTATTTGTGCGGCATACCCGTAAGCATAATAGGGTGCATGCTTGCTCCTTTATTATTAAAGATAATGGGGGTGCCCGATGATGTTATGAAGGATGCGCTTTGCTATACAAGAATCGTACTTTGCGGAGCTATCGGTAACATCGGCTACAATATGAATGCGGGTATATTAAGAGGAATAGGGGACAGCAGGGCTTCTTTGTACTTCCTTCTTGTTTCCTGTATTATAAATATGGTGCTTGACGTTTTGCTTGTGGCATACTTCGGGATGGGAGTATCGGGCGTTGCCGTTGCAACAAGTGTCGCTATGTTTGCTTCATGGATATTCAGCATCGTTTACCTGAAAAAGAAATATCCCGCACTCGGGTTTACACTTTTCCCGAGAGGAATAGTTAAAAAAGAGCTGAGAAGGATCATATACATAGGTCTTCCCATAGGGCTTAACAATTCGCTTTTCTCCTTCGGTCATGTAGCTTTACAGACTCTTGTGAATGAACAGGGCTCCGTATTTATGGCAGGCTGGTCGATATCCGGAAGAGTAACGGGCATTGCAAATATGGCTATAACGGGACTTTCTTCGGCGGCGACCACATATTCGGGTCAGAATTTCGGCGCGGGCAATATAGAAAGACTTCGTCAGGGACAGCTTCGTATACCGCTTTTTTCGGGTGCTATAACACTTGGATTCGGTATTTTGTTTATATTTCTTCGTGTACCTATACTTTCGTTTTTTACGGATAAAGCCGACGTTCTAAACATAGCCGCAACAAATGTTGTAATAATGCTCGGCTGTCAATGGATGTACGCCGTGTACAATGCTATAGCCTGTATACTGAACGGAACGGGCAGGGTAAAGTACACAACGATAGTAAACCTTTTGATGCTATGGGCTGTTCGTGTTCCTTCCGCATATTTGATAGCAAGGTTCATAGACGGCAGAAACATAATGTACAGCTTTCCAATTTCATTCGCCTTCGGTATGATATCTATGCTCGGATATTATATGTTCTCATCTTCGTGGAGAAGTTTGGTGGGCACGGTCAAGAAAGAGCGGATAGAAGAATGTATGGCATAAGCCATAAAGGACAATGATACCGACCCCTTTGTCAAAGCCCTTTAAAAAAGGTCAAGTTACGAAAATATCTCGCAACTTGACCTTTTAATTATCCAATTATATCATCCGGTTTATCGGGCATAACGCATGCACAAATTATATAAAATATAAGTAAAGGCAAACCTACGGAGAAGAGTCCGAGAGCTACGAATATAAGCCTTATTATAGTTACGTCTACATTCAAATAAGCGGCAATCCCGTTGCATACACCGCAAATAACGGAGCCGTTTCTTATTTTATAGATTTTTTTCATTTGTCCGTTTCCTCCTATCGAGCCGATCACAACGATAACGGCAAAAATAAGCATTAGTATTAAGAGAGTTTTCAATTTTCTACTCCTTATTTGTAAATTTATTCTTTATGACCGCAAGCATAAAAAGAGGCAACTGTAACATACGCACAAAGCGTGAGGGCTGTGTTATGAGCCTGTGGAACCATTCAAGACCGAGCTTTATAAAAATTTCGGGCGCGCGTTTTACGTTTCCGCTCATTACATCAAAGCTGCCGCCTACGCCTATTGCCGTTTTTATGTTAAGTTCTTTAATATGCTCGTATATCCACTTTTCCTGCTTGGGGAAACCTATACCCACAAGCAAAAGATCGGGCTTAAGGGAGTTTATTTCGTTGATTATCTCCCTTTCTCTTTTTGGATCAAAGTAGCCGTCAGCAACACCTACGACGTTGAGCCCTTTGTATTTTTCTTCCATTTTTTCTTTGGCGATCTCGGCAACACCCGGTGAACCGCCGAAGAAATAAACGCTTTTACCCGTTTTGGCAATACGTTCAAAAAGAGCCTGTGTGGTATCGTACCCTGCCACACGGTGCTTTATCTTCACATCGGTAAATTTTGAACCGTATACGATACCTATACCGTCGGGTATGTTCAAAGCACTTGAATTTAAAACAGTCATAAATTTGCTGTCCTTTCGTGCTTCCATTACCATTTCGGGGTTGGGTGTGTATACTATGTGCTTTACGGGGGAATCAAGATACCCCTCTATTATGTCAACGGCTTCTTTGGGGGATATTGCGGCGAAAGGTACGCCGAGTATTCTGCATATTTTCATATCAAACTATCCTGTAATCGCCTTTCACAAGGAACCAGGCGGCTTCCGTGACCTTTACGCCTCTGTTGTCGTCACGGGGAACTATAAGTATATGGTTTTTGGTAACGGCTCCGCCTTTAAGGTCGGTACCCGTACTTGCGTCAACTATACCGTCCGCACCGCTTATGACCACATTACCTTTACCTGCACGAAGTATAAGTTCCGTACCTTCTCCGCCGTATATGGTCTGACCTACACTCACATATACGGGTTCATAGCTTGAACCCTGAGAGACGGGAGCGGCAGTGGAGTCGCCCGTGGATATAAGAGCCTTAAGCTCGGTTATCTTTTCGTCCACATAGCTTTTCGTCACAAGGGGGTTATCCTCCGTACCCGTAGTGGCGGCATAGACCGTGGCAGCAAGGCACAGCACGGTTGCAAGTGTTGAGCGAAGTATTATTGAAAGCTTTTTTTTCATATTTACCTCATTTACGGGAGCTTCGTATCTTTTCAAGCTGTTTGGACAAGATGATGTCGTTTACATTCGCATCTTGCTTCATCACATCGGCATGCTTTTTAAGTTTGTTTTTATAAAGCTCTCTGTTATTTAGTATTTCAAGTGTTTTGTCTGCAATGGTATCAGCCGAAAGCTCGCGGGTGCGCACATCGCCACCCGAGGGCATATCAAGCTCTTGTAAGTAGTATTCGACCTTTGGGTCGTACACTATACCGAGCATGGGTATGTTTTTAACAGCCGCAAATATCAGCGAATGAAGTCTCATACCGATAATACAGTCGAATTGACCTATAAGAGAAAGTATTTGAGAAGGTTTGAGCTTTTTATTTATTATATACGCCTTTTCCTTCATCAGCGACATTACTTTTTCCGATATTTCGCTGTCTTTTTTGTATTCCATGGGGAAGAATACTACATTTTTCCCGCTTTTGGCTATTTTATCACAGGCAAGAGCGAGATTTTTGATGTAGCTTTCTCCGCCGAAAGCTTTATTCCACGATCGAAGAGAAACGCCCACACATTCACCTTTAGGCACCGCACAGGACGAGAGTATACCTC
>CAMOYW010000120.1 GCA_946630405.1 uncultured Clostridia bacterium
AAACGAACATAAGCTTGACAACAGCGTTACTCTTCAGGATGTGATCTCCGATTCCTATTCGGGAGCGAACGGTGTGTTTTTCTTATCTAAACCTGTTTGCGAACAGGATAAGGCGAAGAACGGAGATTCTGCGGGATATACCTTTGAAGGAACTCAAGAAGTGGATGGCGATGGTAATCCTGTGTTTGATGGCGATGGAAATCCCGTGTATGTGGGAGAACCTTCGTTTGCAGATATTCACTGTCCGATACACGATGGACCGTGATATTCGGGGTGGATTGCTTTTTTTGCACATAACTAAAACGTGAAGGAGTGAAATTATGCCTAATTATGCATATAAGGCAAGAGATGCTGCGGGTAAAATGATAAACAGCCGTATGGAGGCTGCATCCCGTGCTGAAGTTGCCGCAAAGCTCAGGGCAGAGGATAAATTTGTCATTGAGATAAAAGAGGCTTCAAGTACCAATTCGGGAAGAGGTGTGGGTAAGCTTAAGGGTATTCAGGTCGTAAACTTTTGTACCCAGCTTGCATCTACATTGTCAGCCGGTATCGTACTTGTAAGAGCTATAGATATTCTTATGACGGCTACAGATGATAAGAAGTTGAAGAATGTATTGAGAGAGCTTTATGAGGGAGTTCAAAAGGGTCAGTCATTGTCTCAGACGATGAAAGATCTCGGAGATACTTTCCCCAATTTGCTCGTGCACATGGTGGAATCAGGTGAGGCTTCGGGTAATATTGACGAGATCATGGGTAAGATGTCCCGTCACTATGAGCAGGAGCAAAAGCTTAACAGCAAGATAAAATCGGCAATGATATATCCTATCATTCTTTCCATTTTGTCCGTTGCCGTTGTTATATTCATGCTTACGGTAATTCTTCCTTCGTTTGCAAGTACATTCGAGGATATGGTAATGCCGCTTCCCACAAGAATACTTATGGGTGCGGGCGATTTCCTTAAAACGAAGTGGTTATTGCTTATTATCATTATCGTAGCACTTGTGGTCGGCTGGAGATATTTATTCTCTTTACCCGGACCCAGACTTTGGCTTGACAGAAATGTGCTTAGGCTTCCCATAGTAGGTAAGCTTTTAAGAACAATATTCACATCACGTTTTGCTTCAACGTTTGCTATGCTTTATTCAAGCGGTATCAGCATGCTTACTTGTATTGATATTTCTGCAAAGGTCATAAGCAATACATATATCAGACAGGAGCTTTTCACCGTTGCCGATAAGATCAAAGCCGGCGGTATGCTTTCCACGGGTCTTAGAGAAGCGGGTTGCTTTAACCACATCTTTAATGCCATGGTTCTTGTAGGTGAAGAGTCCGGTTCACTTGATGACGTGCTTGAAAGAACGGGTGCTTATTTCCAAAACGAAGCCGACGTTGCTCTTTCCAACCTTGTAGCAATGCTCGAGCCTATTATGATCATCGTTTTGGGTGGTATTATAGGTTTCATCGTTATTTCGATAGTAATGCCTATGTTCGGCATGTATTCACAGATCAAGTAACAGAAATTAATCAATCGGAGGTAATTTATGAGATCAATACTTACGCTTACAAGCGAGGGTATAACATACCTTGAGGGCGATGTAAACAAGTCCACAGGCAGAATAAGCATCACAAAGGCAAGCAGAGAAGAGCTTCCCAAAAATGTTATCAATAACGGTCTTATCAATGATGCTGACACATTGGGAGTGAAGCTTTCCGACTTTATAGCAAGAAACAGGATAAATACCAAAGCTGTTGACCTTGTTATCGGTGTGGGAAGAGTGCTTTCAAGAGAAATGAGCCTTCCCATCGCAAAGGAGAAGGAACTCAGAGTAATGGTACAAAACGAAGTGTATCGTTCGGTAGGTACGGAAGATGAGTATGTTGTAGACTATGTTGTGCTTGACAGCGATGAAGCCGCAAAAACATGTAAGGTTGCCGCTTACGCCATCACAACAAGAGTAATAAAGAGCTTTGTAGACTTTATGAACGACTCTCAGATCGAGTGTAAAACACTTGATTTCACAACGAACTGCTTAGGTAAACTTGTCGGTAAATATGACAGCGAGGCAAATGTTACAGCTGTTATAGCTATCAACAGAGACGCTATCACAATGGCACTTCTTGACAAGGGCGTTCCCGTTCTTTCAAGAAACTATAAGATAGATTATGATATGTTCCGTCGTCCCGAGACTATGAGCATTGCCGTGGAGGAGCTTGTTGACCACTACGGAAGACTTGTACAGTTCCAGACAAGCCGTAACAGAGACGAAAAAGTAAGTACCGTTTACTTTACGGGCGAGTTTGAAGGTATTGCAAATGTTAATGCAAAGTTCAAGGAATTGACCACGGGCGAGAGCAGTGTATTCTGGAATGATACCACTTGGCTCGATGCACCCGGAGATTTCAGCATTAACGAGTTTGCCTACGCTGTAGGTTCATTGATAGGGAGAGTGTAAGACATGGCATTTAATTTAGGTAGTTTAGGAGGAGGCAACTCTAACAAGCTCAAAAGAGATGTCGACTTCATTAAGGCATATAATGAAAAGGGTGCGGGCAAGCCTAAGGCTGCCGGCGCTACCGGCGGCTCCGGTGGATTTTCTCTTGGACAAAACGGTATTAAAATAATAGCAGCTATTGTTGGTGTTGTTTTGCTTTACACGATCATACTCGGTGTATACAATGCGATTCTTTCCGCAAAGCTTGCTTCCGTTAACAAAGATATTGACGTAAATATGGCTGAATACAATGCCATGCAGGTAAAATATGCACAGCTCCAGAGCATACAGCAGTACAACAATCTTGTAAAAGATGCTAAGGCAAACATAGGTACATATCCTAAGATCACTTATGCAGCTTATGAGGATGCGGCATCAAAGTGTCCTCCCGGAGTTGACATAGATCAATTTTCATACGAAAACGGTGTGCTTACACTTACGATGCGTTGTTCTCTCGATCAAGAGCCCAGTATCCCTCAGTTTGTGGATAACCTCAGAGGTACGGAAGAAGCACCTTCTAAGTTCTTTGATCAGATCCAGTATCTTGGTTACGAAACAACTCACGAAACGAATAACCAAACTGCAAAATACTATCAGTTTACTGTTGATTGTAACATAAAAGAAACTTTACTTGCTCCCGAGGAGCCTGTAGAGGAGGGTGCCGAAGAGGCTCCTGCAGAAGCTGCAAGTGAAGGGGGTAATTGATAATGAAGTTAGAAATGGGCACAATGTCCGAGAAGGATAAGAATCTGCTTATTATAGTCGGTTCTGTAATAGTTATTATATTACTTGTCAGATTTGGTATAGTAGGTTTCAATAATTCTATCTCCGAAAAGACAACAGAGCTTGAATCCATAAATTCAAAAGCTCAGGAAATGAAAGACTTTATGGAGCAGCATGCCAACATTGACAGCGAGATAGCTCAGGCAAGACAGGAAAGAGATAACGAGACCTTCCTTAAGAAAAAGCTTAAGGACGTTGAGATCGACAGAACATTCTATGAGATCGTAAGAGCAAGTAATGCTACCGTGGACTCCATGATTTTCGGTAAACCTAATGTAGTTGATGTACCTAAGTTTAAGGTTGTAAAGAACTTACTCAGCTATCCCATCAGAGACTCGCTTGCGGGAATTGATGAGGCGGAGAGAGTTGCTTACAACAACGATATAGTTTCGGCATCCGACGGTAACACTGAGGTCTCCACTATCATGTCCGCATCCGACAAGGTAAACGCAGCTGCCGAAGAAGCAGGTATGGAGCAGGCTCCCGCTGAAAGCGGAGCACCCGTTGAAGATACATGCAAGCTTCCTACATATAATGTTCGCTTAAATGTTGTTGGCGATGCAAGAACTGTATTCGATGTTTGCGACAGACTTAATTCAAGAGGCGAAAGTTATGTAATTACCCGTATTTCTATGCTTGTTGATGAAGCTACAAATGAACATAAGGGTGAGATTCAGTTTAATGCATACTATACACACTAATGTAATTTTACAAAGGGGGAAAAAGTATGAAATATAAGAAGGGTGCAAATATTACCCTTGTTATAGTTCTCATGGCTGTTCTAAGCGTATTGGTCGTAGGCTTTTTAAATACTTCCACAGCTCATGTTGCATCGGTAGCCACAAGGCGTGAAACTCAGCAAAAGTTTTATGATGCAAAGTCTGTAAATGAGGCGATTGCCGATATGCTTTATGAATCTGCAGAGGTTGCATCGGGCAGAGCAAATATCTACGATATGCTTGATGCAGGCTACAGTTTTGATTCAATGAACGGTAAGAGACTTGAATACACTCTTGACAGTATTCCACTTCCCTCGGGAAATGAAGCAAATACTAAAATTGTGTATAAGGAGAGAATGCACGACAGGACTTCTCCGGATTATATCGATGTTCTTATGAATGTCACCACCGAGGTAGACGGAAGGACTTACAGCACTCAGATAGTTGATAAGAGAGCTCTTCCCAATCCCAAGGTAAAATTTCCTGTCATCAGAAGACCAAGCGAATATGTTTGGACGTCAATAGCAAATAATAATTGTCCGGCTGCTTTTGATGATAATGTAACATTTTACGGTGCGGTTTTTGCACAGGGCGTGTTAACGTTTAATGGTGGAACGCTCAGAGTTAAGGACATTAAGGGATATAAAGCTAATCATTATGAAGAACCTGCTGACCTTGCGAACAGTGACTTTGTATCATTTTCAGGAACCGCAGTTGTTGACGCTCCTTCAAACAGATTGGGGAAAAAGTCTAACAGCGGTGCGCCCATGAGTTTTTCCGGTAACTCTGTTATTGAGGCGGATATTCTTGATACCTCCAATAATGACTTCCAGATGAGTGGTGGTACTACTTTCAGAGGTAACTTTACTTCCGCGTCCGAAATG
>CAMOYW010000121.1 GCA_946630405.1 uncultured Clostridia bacterium
TAAAAAAGGTCGTATTCAAAATAAATATACTTCCTTTTGTAAAGATAATCTCGGCACTTTTTGTGCACCTGTTTTTCGTGTTGTTTATGATAGTTGTATACATGTTATACCACCGTTTCCCCACATTCTACTATCTTCAGCTCATTTATTATATGATCTGCATGATCGTACTTGTGGCAACACTTAGTTTTATCACCGCTCCCCTTATGGTCTTTTTCAGAGACATCGGGCAGATAATGAACATCGTTCTTCAGTTCGGCATGTGGCTCACCCCCATCATGTGGTCGGTCGATAATCTCCCCCAGGGAATGGGAATATTTATAAACATATTTAAAATAAACCCCATGTACTACATTGTACAAGGGTACAGAAATTCCATGATATACAACATACCTTTTTACGATAATATTCTGCAAACGGTTTATTTCTGGGTGCTTATGCTTATACTTATGATACTCGGAAGCATAATATACAAGCGACTCAAACCCCACTTTGCGGATGTACTGTGAGGAAATATGGAATACGCATTAAGAGTTAAAAACATAAACAAACTTTACCGTCTGTATTCAAAACCCATAGACAGGTTAAAAGAAGCTTTAAGCCCGTCACATAAAAGCTACCACAAAGAGCATCACGCACTTAAAAATATCAGCTTTGATGTTAAAAAAGGCGAATGTGTGGGAATACTCGGCGTAAACGGTGCGGGCAAATCCACCATACTTAAAATAATAACGGGAGTGCTGAACCCCACCTCGGGAGAGGTAGAGGTCAACGGAAAGATCTCCGCTCTCCTTGAACTCGGTGCCGGCTTCAACATGGAATACACCGGCATTGAAAACATCTATTTGAACGGCACCCTTTTCGGCTTTACCCGTGAAGAGGTGGATGCAAAAATAGATGAGATCCTGGAATTTGCAGACATAGGCGAATTTGTCAACCAACCCGTTAAAACATACTCAAGCGGTATGTTTGTACGCCTTGCATTTGCCGTTGCCATCAATATAGACCCCGAAATACTTATAGTGGACGAGGCTCTTTCCGTTGGTGATATTTTTTTCCAGACCAAATGCTATAAAAAATTTGACGATTTCAAAAAAAGCGGCAAGACTATTTTGCTTGTGACCCACTCTCTTTCTTCTGTCAGCAAATACTGCGACAGAGCGATATTGCTTAACAAAGGCGAAAAATATGCCGAAGGCGAACCTTCGGAAATAATAGACCTGTACAAAAAAATACTTGTAAAAGACAGAGCGGAGATAACACAAGAACCCGAGACCGAAACCCTGCAAAGCACAGAAAGCTCGCTCGAATGGAAGTCTTTCCTTCCCGTAAACCCCCACATCGACAGCTACGGAAACAAGGCTGCGGAAATAATCGACTTTGCCGTTACAGACGATTCAGGGCATATTTCTCCCCACGTCAACAAAGGCGACTACTTTACCGTCAAAATGAAGGTAAAGTTTAACGAAGATGTACAAGACCCGATATTTGCCTTCACAGTGGTAAATACCCAAGGCACAGACATTGCGGGCACAAATACCATGTACGAACACTGCGAGACGGGACTTGTCAAAAAGGGTGAAGTTCGCATAGCCGAATTTAGGCAAAGAATGCTCATACAAGGCGGAGAGTATCTTTTGAGCTTCGGCTGTACGGGCTTTAGAGACGGCGAACTTACCATCTACCACCGCCTTTACCGTGCCGTAAATATAAGCATTATTTCCGACAAAAACACTGTCGGATTCTACGATATGGAGTCTGAGGTAAGCGTTAAGAGGATAAAATGAGCGAAGCTTCAAAAAAAAGCACAATTATTAAAAAAGCCGCAATATGGTGCTACACCGTAACGGCATTCGCCCTTTTGGTAAGCGGAATGCTCTGCTTTAATGCTTTGGGCATTGACGATGAGATTGCAGAACGTACTTATAAACCGTACACTTTAAATCTCGGCAAGAACGGCAGTATGCCCGAACTCAGGGATTGGGAGCTGGAAAGCGACCATAGTCTTGTATCCACATCGAACGACCCCATGCTGGTCTTCTACACAAAGCAATCGGGACTGGACATACACAAAATAAAGTCCGTGGATATAGATATAGAATATCGCACCAATACCGAAGAGACGTATGCACAGATATACTATCTGCACGACTACGAGATGTATCAGCTACCCATACAAAGCGGCAAAAATCATTTAGAGCTTAAAGATATACCCGATAATGCCGAAGGATTTAGGATAGACCTGACTAATATAGAAGATACACGTATTAAAATCAATTCCTTAAAACTTAACGACAACACATATTATTCAAAAAAAATTTCCGAAGGTGCTTCGGGTCCGTTCATAATCTTTCTTACACTTTATATTATCGCCACAATATTGACCTCCTTTAAAACGCTCGGCCGCAGAAAGGCACTTCTCTGTGCCTTTACGGGTATCATATTTGTGGGTTTGACGGCAGGATACACCGATGCTTTCGGTATTGCAAGAAACGCCATAAAACAAAACTACCCCGAATATGTATTTACAAAGGACGATTTGGGCGGAAGACTCGAGCTTGTGGATTTCAAGATCAATCCCGACAGGAGTATCACTTCCACCACCCTCGATCCCATGGTGGTAATAAGATTTGAAAACAAGATAGACGGCAAATCGCTTAAGCTTTTGACCGTAAATGTGGAAGAAAAAAGCGATGAACCCACCTACGGGGATATGTTTTATCTTCCAAACCCCACTTACTACACCTACACAAGGATCCTGACAAAGCAAGGCTTGAACCCGTTCTACCTGATAAACTACAATAAAGAAACGGCAAACGGCATAAGGCTTGACCTGACGGAAGCAAAAGACGACCGCTTCCTCATTAAGAGCATTATTTTAAACGACAACGAATACATTTATCAGGATCTTAAAAACCGCTGTCTGCCCTCAATGCTGTGGTGCATCGTATTTGCAGCTGCAATTCTTATAGCGGACCACATTTCAAAAAAATCGGGAAAATCCCCATACCTTACAAATACAAGGCTTGTTTCCTACGCACTTGCATTTGTTTTCGGTTTAATAGTGGCACACAGTGCGATCGGCTCAAAAGACACCGTGCTCGGTATCATAGTGCTTGCACTCACTTTGGCGCTTGCGCACTTTAAAAAAATACCCGTACTTCTTTTTGAGCTTATTTACATTTGCATAAACGTATTTGTACTCAACTCACTGCTTACGGACAGCAGCGAATACATAACCTCCGTCATATTCTACAGCGACAGTTTCCTTTTGAACATAGTGGAGATAATGCTTTTGGCAAGCCTCTTTACCGCCCTTTTGGGCAACAACCTTGGCTCATTGCTTCTCGGTATACTGTTTTCACTCGACGCACTCGGAAACTATATAAAAATAACCTACCACAACGATGCCCTCACTCCCTCGGACATTTCCCTTTTGGGCGAGGCACTCGGCATTGCGGGAGATTACATTTCTACCCCCGTAAAGGTAGTTTCACTTATTATAGCCATCGCACTTATTGCACTTCTGATAAAGTTCCGCAAGAAGATATGGCACATATTCAAGCCACGCTTCAAAGCCGTCGCCTCCGTTTATGCGGTGCTGCTCATCGGCTTTTACATACTCGCCTGCGTAAATGCCTTCTCCTATGCGGGAATAACGGCTGATAAGATAACGGAACTGAAAAGCAAGGATGCCATTAAATCCAACGGTCTTGCACTCTATACCCTGCTTGCATTCACAAGGGCAAACGACAACTCGGCGCCCACGGGATACGGTGCCGACCTTCCAAAGCAGGTACTTGACTATGTGGGAAGCAACACCCTGCCCACAAGCGATGTAAAGCCAAACGTGATACTGATACTTGCCGAATCCCTCTTCGAGGTGGACAAGACCCCGGGGGTTTCCTTTGACAGGGAGCTTTTTTCCAACTTGAAAAAATACAAGGCAACAAACGTCATCTCTCCTTCCTACGGCGGAAAAACGGTAGGTGCTGAATGGGAAGCGCTGACAGGGCTTTCAAGCCTCTTCCTTAATGACGGCATACTTGCCTACAACCACTTATCGGGGCAAAAAGACAAGATAACAGGCTCCGTCGCAAGAGAATTTGCCGACAACGGCTACGATACCTATGCCGTACATGCCAACTCCAAATCCTACTACGGAAGAGATGCCGTGTATGAACAGATGGGCATAAAGACTTTCTACGGTATAAACGACTTCAAGCTGACCAACAATGACTACCTTGACGGAGGACGCGTAAAGGATGAAAAATTCGTAGACAAGCTCATTGAAGTACTTAACGAAAAGAAAAATCCCGCCTTTATTATGGGTGTATCTATAGAGGGGCATTACCCTTACAACACCAAATACAAAAATGTCGATGTAAAGGCAAGTGCGCAAGGCGCAAGCGAAGAGGAACTTAAAGAGCTTAGCTGCTATGCGCAGACCGTATACAACTTTGACAAGGAAATAGAGCGACTGTTTGAATACTGCGACAACAGCGACGAACCCTACCTTATATACATATACGGAGATCATCTCCCCACCCTTGCCTACAACGACGGCAAGGACTATATGGCAAATATGGAATACAAATATTCCACACCGCTGTTCGCATATTCCAACTATTGCGATACATCCGTAGACAAAGAACGTATCTCCCTAAGTCAAACCGCCACTGAAATAATCAAAAATTCGGGAATACCTCACAGACCGTATTTTGACTTTATTGCCTCCCTTAAGGATAAATATCCCATAACACACAAAGAGTTCATCCAAAACGACAACAGCGAAGAGATGAGCCTCTATGCACGTATAACATGGGATCTGACAAGGGGCGAAAGATACTTACTCAAAGACGATACATGA
>CAMOYW010000122.1 GCA_946630405.1 uncultured Clostridia bacterium
TGTCTGCGATAACATTATCTCAAATCTGCTTCAAGTGAATTAATCAGTGTTTCCCAAGATGTTTGGAATACATATCGTACTGTTTATAAACCGCAAAATAAAATCTTATATGTCAATTTTTAAATTAAGTTGACAGCTCTATATTGTGGTTGTATAATGTACAAAGCACTATATTTAGTGGAAAGGGAGATAAATATGAACATTACCGAAATATATATAATCAAAAAGGACGGCACTTTGGAACCGTATAATTCCGAAAAAATAATAGCAGCCGTCACAAAATCTGCTGACAGGGTGATGTACAGCTTCAAGCAGACCGAATATGACAAGATAGTGGGCTGGGTGGAGCATCACATACTTGCCGGAGAAGAAAAACACATTCCCATACAAACCATGCACAACCTTGTAGAAAGCGCTCTGGAAACTATAAAGCCCGAAGTTGCCAAAAGCTACAGGGACTACCGAAACTACAAAATAGATTTCGTGCAAATGCTTGACGACGTGTACAGAAAAGCTCAAAACATAATGTACATAGGCGACAAGGAAAACTCAAACACGGATTCCGCACTTGTAGCTACCAAGCGAAGTCTTATATACAATCAGCTTAACAAAGAGCTTTACAAAAAGTTTTTCCTCACAAACGATGAAAAGCAGGCGATAAACGACGGATATATCTACATACATGATATGTCAGCAAGAAGAGACACCATGAACTGCTGTCTTTTCGATATGGCAAACGTTCTTAAAGACGGCTTTGAAATGGGTAACCTTTGGTACAACGAGCCCAAAACGCTTGCCGCTGCATTTGATGTTATAGGTGATGTGGTGCTTTCCACGGCAAGCCAGCAGTACGGCGGCTTTACCGTACCCGAGATAGACAAGATACTTTCCCCTTACGCACAAAAAAGCTACGAAAAATATATTAAAGACTATACGGAGCTTGTGCAGAGCGTAAAAGGAGAAGCACTTTCTCAAAAGGATGAACAGGCAGTAGAAGATAAGGCTGTAAAGCGTGTGAAGAGAGATTTTGAGCAAGGGTTTCAAGGTCTTGAATACAAACTGAATTCGGTAGGTTCTTCAAGAGGAGATTATCCTTTTATTACAATGACATTGGGTCTTGCAAGAGACCGTTTCGGCAAAATGGCATCTATAACGGCGCTGGAGGTACACAGAGACGGTCAGGGCAAAAAGGACAACAAAAAGCCCGTACTCTTCCCCAAACTTGTATTCCTTTACGATAAAGAGCTTCACGGCAAAGGTAAAGAGCTTTACGATGTATATAAAGTTGGTATAGACTGCTCTTCCAAAACGATGTATCCCGATTGGCTCTCACTCTCGGGTGACAGCTATGTGGCAAAAGCGTACCAAAAATACGGAGTTGTCATAAGCCCAATGGGCTGTCGTGCATTTTTGTCGCTGTATTTTGAAAGAGGCGGTATGGAGCCTGCGGACGAAAACGACAAGCCTATCGTAGTAGGCAGATTCAATCTTGGTGCGATCAGTCTTCATCTACCTATGATACTTGCAAAGTCAAGAGCCGAAAGCAAGCCATTCTATGAGGTGCTCGACCGCTACCTTGAAATGATACGCTCACTACACAAAAGGACAATAGACTACCTCGGTGAGATGCGTGCATCCACCAATCCCGTGGCATACTGCGAAGGTGGCTTCTACGGCGGACATCTTAAGCCTTCCGATAAGATAAAGCCTCTTCTTAAAAGCTGCACCATAAGCTTCGGAATAACCGCTCTTAACGAGCTTCAGCAGCTCTACAACCAAAAGAGCATCACCGAGGACGGTGCTTTTGCTGTGGAAGTGATGGAATACATAAACAACAAGATAAACAAGTACAAAAAAGAAGACGGCATACTCTACGCTATCTACGGCACACCGGCTGAGAGCCTTTGCGGCTTACAGGTGGAGCAGTTCAGAAAGAAGTACGGCATAGTTGCAAATGTTTCCGATAAACCCTACGTGTCCAACAGCTTCCACTGTCACGTAAGCGAAGAGATATCCCCCATTTCAAAGCAGGATCTTGAAAAGCGTTTTTGGGATCTGTTCAACGGCGGCAAGATACAGTATGTGCGCTACCCCATAGCATACAACAAAGAGGCTGTTGATTCCCTCGTACAAAGAGCTATGGATATGGGCTTCTACGAGGGCGTGAACCTCAGCCTTGCATACTGCGACGACTGCGGACATCAGGAACTTGAAATGGAAGTGTGCCCTAAGTGCGGCAGCAAAAATCTGACTAAGATAGAGCGTATGAACGGCTATTTGAGCTATTCGAGAGTTAAGGGCGATACAAGGCTCAACTCCGCTAAAATGGCTGAAATAAAAGAAAGAGTTTCAATGTAACATGAACTACCACAACATTACCGTAAACGATATGCTTAATGGCGAAGGTCTCAGAAGTGTACTTTGGGTCTCGGGTTGCGAACACGGTTGCAAAGAATGTCAAAATCCCATAACATGGGATGTAAACGGCGGCTTACCCTTTGACGAAAAGGCTGAAAAAGAACTTTTCGACTCTTTAAGACCCGATTACATTTCCGGTATCACCTTCAGCGGCGGCGATCCGCTTCATCCGCAAAACAGAGCCGAAATATTCAGGCTCATAAAAAAGGTAAAAGAAATGTATCCCGATAAGACGATATGGCTCTACACGGGCTATTTGTGGGAAGAGATTTGCACTCTTTCGGGATTGGAAAACATAGATGTGCTTGTAGACGGTGAATTTGTGAAAGAACTGTTCGATTCACAGCTGCACTGGAAAGGCTCATCAAATCAAAGGGTCATCGCCGTAAAGGAAAGCCTTAAAGAAGGCAAGGCGGTACTATACAAGGAGAAGGATTATGTCTGTAATTAAATTTGCAAAGGTCAAAGATGGGGCGATCGTACCGTCAAAAGAAAAATACAACGCAGGTTACGACATTTATCCCTGCTTTGAAGAAAAATATATGATAATAGAGCCGCATACCACAAAGCTTGTACCTACGGGTATAGCAAGCATCATTCCCGACGGCTACTATATGCAGATACAGGAAAGAGGCTCAAGCGGCAGCAAGGGTATAAAATACGGTGCAGGAGTAATAGATTCGGGATATAGAGGCGAATGGTTCCTTGCGACCACAAACACGAACCAAAAGCCGATTATCATACTGAAAAAGGAAGCAGATCTTTCTGATGAGGCACGAGATATCATAGAAAAAGCATGTATCGTATACCCCTACGAAAAAGCACTGTTTCAGGCTGTTGTACACGATGTACACAACGAATTTGAAGTGGAAGAGATCACGGCAGAGGAGCTTAAAAACTCCGAGAGCGAAAGAGGAAGCGGCTGTCTCGGCAGTTCCGGAAAGTAAATGCTATGAAGATACTTATAACTACCGATTGGTACGAGCCGATCGTAAACGGAGTGGTGACCTCAATAAGGAACCTTAAAACGGAGCTGACAAGGCGCGGACATGACGTTCGCATACTCACCCTGTCCGCCTCCATGCGTTCAAGACCGGGTATAGACATCACAAGCATAGGTTCACTGAATATACAGTTCATATACCCCGGTGCGAGGCTTAGGATAGCTCCCGCCGTAAAGGTACAAAAAGAGCTTGAAATGTGGCATCCCGATATAATCCATTCGCAGTTTGAACTGAATTCCTTTATTGTGGCGCGGCATATAGCAAGACACTTGAATATACCTATAATCCACACATATCATACGATATACGAGGATTACACGCATTATTTTTCCCCGAGCAGAAGACTCGGCAAGAAGATAATCAGCAACGCCACGAAGGCTTTTTCCAAAAAATGCGACTGTATGATCGCACCGTCCGAAAAGGTCAAAGATATTTTGCTGCGCTACAAAGTACATGTCCCCATTGAGGTGATACCTACGGGTATAGATCTTGAAAAGTTTTCGGGTACACTTACGAAAGCCGAAAAAGATAAAATATTATCAAAGCACGGAATACCGCTAAACAGTAACATAGCTGTATACGTGGGAAGGCTCGGTAAAGAAAAAAACATCTCGGAAATACTCGGATATTGGAAGAGCATGGAAGGCTCCAACTGGAAGCTCGTGATTGTGGGTAACGGTCCCTACCGTGAGGAGCTTGAAAGCGAATGCAAGGCTCTGGGACTTACGAGCGTGTACTTTACGGGTATGATATCCCCTACCGATGTACCTAAATACTACAAACTCGGGGATGTATTCGTAACAGCCTCCACAAGCGAAACACAAGGGCTGACGTATTACGAAGCACTCGCCTCGGGAGTACCTCTGCTTTGCAGGAAAGACCGATGTCTTGACGGTGTTGTGACAAACGGCTGCAACGGATTCCAATACGAGGGGTATAATGATTTTGTCGATCATCTTCATAAGTTTGAGGATGACAATGTAAGGAACAGATTATCAGAAAATGCTCTTGAAACCTCTGTAAAATTCGGGATACCCGAGTTCGGCGGAACGGTAGAGAAATTGTATAAAAAATATTTGTATTGAAAAACCCCTTGCAGTTTAATCCTGCAAGGGACTTTCTATTTTCAACGGAAGAATCAGTATTGACCTGCAAATTTAAGTATAGCTATTACATCAAGTAGATCGGGCTTTTCTTTTGTGCTGTCGGTGACTTTTGCTGCTTCAAGCTGTAATTCGCTTAGCACAGGTTCAAAACCTGTTACATATTTCATAAGTAATGCCGCATCTGCATTTTCAACCGATCCGTTTTTATCCACATCACCTATAAGACCTGTTTTGAATGTGTATTCCAATCTAATTTCATTACTTCCGTCAACGGTTACATCA
>CAMOYW010000123.1 GCA_946630405.1 uncultured Clostridia bacterium
GCAAGCCCCTTTCCTTTCTCCATGTTGACAGGGCGGAGATAGATCTGCCCGAAGGTACGGATATATATTCCGAGGAAGTTTATCAAAAGGCAGCTTCCAACCTTGAGAAAATGCTTACAGACGGCACCTATGTGCATGATGAAAAGCCCGTATTTTACATATACAGGCTCACCATGTCGGGAAGAAGCCAAACGGGGCTTGTGGTATGTACCGCCATTGACGAATATATAGACGGCACAATTAAAAAGCACGAGCTTACAAGAGAGAGCAAAGAGCAGGACAGAATAAATCATGTGGATCACTGCTCCGCAAATACAGGACCTATCTTCCTCACATACAGAGGTAAGGCTGAGATAAATGAGGTGATCGCCGCCAAGTGCAAGGAGAAGCCCGTTTATGATTTCGTCTCCGAAGACGGTGTGGGTCATACCGTATGGGTAATAGATGATGAAGCGAGTGTGGCTAAGCTTATCGAGCTTTTCAAGTCCGTACCCAATCTCTACATTGCGGACGGTCATCACAGAAATGCAAGTGCCGTTAAAGTGGGTCTTAAAAGAAGGGGCGAGGGCGAGTACGATAAGGATGCGGAGTTCAACTTCTATCTTTCGGTGCTTTTCCCTGCGGACGAGCTCCACATAATGGACTACAACAGAGTGGTCAAGGATCTTAACTCCATGACGGAGGACGAGTTTAAGCAGAAGCTTTCCGAAAAGTTTGACATAGAGGAAAAGAGCGGCGTATACAAGCCCGAGAGCGTGCATACATTCGGTATGTACCTTGGCGGCAAGTGGTACGGGCTTAAAGCCAAGGCGGACATAATCCCTGCGGGAGATGCGGTAAGAGAGCTTGACGTTGCCGTTCTTCAAGAAAATGTACTTACACCGCTTTTGGGTATAGGCGACCCGAGAACGGATTCAAGAATAGATTTCGTGGGTGGTATAAGAGGCTTGAACGAGCTTGTAAAGCTTGTGGACAGCGGCAAATGGGCGGTCGCCTTTGCCATGTACCCCACAAGTATGGATCAGCTCATGAACGTTGCCGATGCGGGCAAGATAATGCCTCCGAAGTCCACATGGTTTGAACCCAAATTAAGAAGCGGAATATTTATACACAAGATTTGATGTCACTTTATAAAGCTTTAAAGGACAAAATAAAATACGATGCATACCCCTTCCACATGCCGGGGCACAAAAGAAACAAAGCCTTTCTTCCCGTGGATGCGGTGGGGTTCGACTTCACGGAGGTAAGCGGACTTGACTGCCTGCACGCCCCCGACGGAGTTATTAAACAAACACAGGAAGCTATAGCCTGTCTCACGGGGGCAGACTATAGCTTTATGCTTGTAAACGGCGGCTCTTCGGGCATGACGGCGGCGCTTATGGCGGTGCTTGGCGAAGAGGACACAGTCGTGATAATGACAAATTGTCATAAAAGCGTACACAATGCGCTTGTGATAACGGGCGCAAGACCCGTGTATGTTTCACCCGATATTTTGGATAACGGCATGCTTGGCGGAGCAGACCCCGACCTTGTGGAAAAGGCGATAGAGGATCACGGTGCAAAAGCCGTGGTGCTTACTTCCCCTACCTACGAGGGCTTTACAAGCGATGTGAGGGCGATAGCGGGTATTGCTCACAAGTTGGGTGCGGTGCTCATAGTTGATGAATGTCACGGGGCGCATTTTCCCTTTTCTTCCGCTTTTCCCGAAACCGCGATAAGCTGCGGAGCGGACATTTCCGTAAACAGCTGGCACAAGACTCTGCCGTGCTTTAATCAGGCGGCGGTGCTCAATTTAAAAGGCGGCCGTGTGGACACCGACAGGCTGAAACGCTCCGTTTCGTGCATGAATACCACAAGTCCGTCCTATCCCATTATGGCAAGTATGGATCTTGTGTGCACTGAGCTGTACAAAAGCGATGCCTTTGACATTTACGTAAATGAGTTAAAAAAGCTCAGGCAGAGGCTGAATGAGCTTCAAAACATTCACCTTGTGGGCGATGAGGTCATAGGAAAAGCCCATATAAAGGATGTGGATATATCTAAGCTGACCTTTTCCGTATATGCGGACAAATCGGGCTTCGAGATAGGCGAAATGCTCTATGAGGGCGGTATCGAGCTTGAACTCTGTGCGCAAAACAGGCTTATAGCGATGACAAGCGTGGCAGATACATTCGATGCCTATGATATGCTCTTTAATGAGCTTAAGGTAACAGACAGAAGACTTGTAAAAAAGGAAAAAGCCTTTTCATTCGATGCCGAAAAGATAAGCACGGCTGAAATAACGCCGAGAGCCGCATTTTACAAGGAAAGTGAGCTTGTTGATATTGACGGTGCCCGTGGGCGGATAGCGGCAGAGGATGTGAGTGTATTTCCTCCCGATATACCGTTTATATTTGCGGGGCAGAAAATAACTTCAAATCAGATCGAAGCAATTAAACGATTTATGAGTGGGAACGAAAGACTTGCGGGTCTTTACGATGATAAAATAAGGGTCATAAAATGAATAAGAATACTATTGCCGATAAAATAGATTCCCTTGTCCTGTATTCGGGACTTGCGAAGAATAAAATATTTTCGGCACTTAAATATTTGGCGCAGGGCAAAACGGAATATGCCTGCGATATGATAGTTTCTCTTGTGAATACGGCAGAAGAAAGAGGACTTTCGGGCAATATTTTCAAGGGCTATATTTTACACATGCTTTTGCGGGATCAAAATGCGTTTTCGCTAATGTGTGAAAATCATGCAAATGTTAAAGGCTCTACCCTTTATGAGCTTGCAAAGGCGGATATAGAGAGTGTAAAGCAAATTGCGGAACTTGACCTTGCAAAGGCTTTTCCCGAGATACCCGCATTAAAGGCGGTAACGGAGTATAAGCCTGTGAACGATGCGTTTGGCGGTGGCGAACTTCCCGAGGACTTCACCGTAGACGATGTGATAGCGTTTAACGAAAAGTACGGTTGCGGCGATATATCCGTTTACCGTGCTTTCAGATACAATTCCAAAAAGAGCAGGCTCACGGGAGTTGCTCACCCCGATAAGATAACCTTTGATGACCTGTTCGGCTACGAGAGCCAGATAAAACAGCTTAAGGACAATACAAAGGCGTTTTTAAAGGGCTACGATGCCAACAACGTGCTTTTGGTGGGCGCAAGAGGTACGGGCAAAAGTTCGTCGGTCAAGGCGCTTGTAAACCTTTACTTTGACGATGGCTTAAGGCTTTTGGAGATAACAAAGGAGCAGATAGCTCTTTTGCCCGAGATAATGGGCAATCTCCGTGCAAGGGGCAGAAAGTTCATAGTGTTTATAGACGACCTTTCCTTTGATGAAAACGAGATAGAATATAAGTATATGAAGAGTCTTCTGGAAGGCGGCTCCGAAGGAAAGCCCGACAATGTGCTTTTCTACGCCACAAGTAACAGAAGACATATCATACAGGAGAAGTGGAACGACAGAGGCGAGGGCACTTCAAGAGAGGCTGAGGTACATACCGCAGATACCCTGAACGAAAAGCTTTCCCTTTCCGACCGCTTCGGTATCACCATAACGTTCGGAAAGCCCACACCCAAGCAGTATGTGGATATAGTTAAGGGCATAGCAAGAAGCAAAGGCCTTGAACTTCCCGAAGATGTGCTTGAAAGAGAGGCTTTGAGCTGGGAGCTTCGTCAAAAGGGACGTTCGGGAAGAACTGCAAAGCAGTTTGTTAATCACATGATCTGGAAGGAAAACGACAAATGAAAAAATCATCTAAATTAGTCTATATTGTTGTGACCGCACTGTTTGTGCTGCTTTTGGCGGCAATAACGGTAATAGCCGTGCGCAACATGAGAACGAAACACCCCGAAGAAGACTTTTACGAATATTCGGAAACCGTGACGGTGGCGAACGATGAACCGTTTGTTGCGGAGATAGAGCCTGCCGAAGCGCCCGACGCAAGTGAGCTTGCGGCAAAAAATCTTGAAAAGGCGATCGTGCCCGATAAGATAACCGAAAAGTTTGCCCTTTTCTCCTACGACCTGCAAGACGGACTTTTAAAGCTCAGCTACAAGTCAAGAGCTGTGGCAAACGGAGAAAGGCTGTATTTGACCGAAAGAAGCCTGCATTTGGATGAGTATTCATCTTATATAGTCGAGCAGCATATTAAAGATGCTCCCGTTGAAAAGGACGGCAAAGAGTTCTACTATGTGGACAGGACGCTTAACTATGTGTCCGACAGCTATACACCTAATGAAGCTCTTTTAAAGGCTGTCGAGGACGGAAGCACCGAGATACAAAAGGGAAATTCCGTTGAGAGGGAGCTTATACCCGTACAAAGGCTTTACTGGTTTGAAGACGGTGTGGAGTACGAGCTTGAATCCCAATACAGACACTTCAGCTTTGATGAAATGTACGAGCTTTACAAGAGTATAACGGAGTAAACACTATGAAATTACAGGATATCAAAAGAGTTCATTTTATAGGTATAGGCGGTATCAGTATGTCCTCCCTTGCCGAGATACTTATGGCAAAGGGCAAGAGCGTTTCGGGTTCGGACGGAGTAGAGTCTGCCATTACCAAGCTCCTTGAAGAAAAGGGGGCGAAGGTGTACATAGGTCAAAGCGCCGACAACATAAAGGGTGACGAGGAGCTTATCGTCTACACAGCCGCGATTAGTGAGGATAACCCCGAGCTTGTGGCGGCAAGAAAGTCGAATGCTACGGTGCTTGACAGAGCCGAGTTTGTGGGCGAGCTTATGCTCTCTTACGATTTTCCGCTTTCCGTTGCGGGAACTCACGGCAAGACTACTACATCCTCCATGCTCTCTCAG
>CAMOYW010000124.1 GCA_946630405.1 uncultured Clostridia bacterium
GTCGAGGTAAAGACGAGTGAGTCGGTCACCGCTTCGGTATACGTGGGTATGCCCGTCACGCTTTCGATACCTTCCGCTTCAAGTGAACCTTTTACGGGAAGCATTTCGGAAATATCTCCCGGAGCAAATTCTGACGGCACATATACGACAAAGATAGAGATACCCAATGCGGACGGAAAACTTAAAAGCGGAATGTTCGCTCAGATAGCGTTTTCAAAGAATATCAGGGTAGATACTGTCGTACTTCCGAGAAATGCGGTCATACTTGAGGGCGAGGAGCATTTTGTATATGTAAACGATAACGGCACGGCAAAGAAAGTCAAAGTCGAGATCGGTATAGACAACGGAAGAAATATAGAGATAATAAGCGGTGTGACCACGGGAGACAGCGTGGTGACTACCGGTCAGACCTATCTTAAAGACGGCGACAAGATAAATGTTACAGCGAATAACGGCAAGAGTACCGGAGCCGACGAAAAGCAGGAGGCAACAACTGCGGAGGAGGCTAAGAAATAATGACGGAATTCTTTATCAAAAAGCGTGTCACCTCACTGATGATCGTGCTGGTGATAATGCTTGCGGGTACCGTTGCCTACAATGCACTTGAGCTTGCGTTCTATCCCAATGTGGACTTTCCGGTGGCGGCTGTGTCTACTACATATACGGGTGCGGGTCCCGAAGAAATGGAGGATCTTGTAACAAAGCCTCTTGAACAGGTGCTTGCTACCATGACGGGCGTTAAGACCATTACTTCACGTTCCGCAACGGGTTCATCTATCGTTGCCATACAGTTTGTGGACGGTACGAACATAGACTCTGCGGTAAATGATATGAGGGATAAGGTGGACAGGATCAAACCTCTCCTTCCCAACGATGCCAACGACCCTATGATCCTGAAAATGGATCTTACCTCGACCACGATCGAAGTCGGTGTTACAAGTGACAAATACGATATAAACACTCTCTATAACCTCTGCGATGATAATATCTCCAGTGAGTTTGAGAGAATAGAAGGTGTGGCTTCCGTAGCGCTTACGGGCGGTCAGGATGATCTTATAAAGGTTACGGTAGATCAGGATAAGCTAAACAGCTACGGTATATCCATAAATGCGATCTCCGCGGCAATGAAGGCGGAAAATGCCAATACACCCACGGGCACGCTCGATGAGGGTAATTTGGAGCTTCAGCTTCGTACAGAGGGTGAATTCAAGGATGTAGAGGATATCAAGAATCTTTACATTACCACAAAGGCAGGCAACTCCATACTTTTAAAGGATGTTGCAAAGGTCGAAAAGACAAAAGAGGATAAGGAAGGCGTCACCTACGTAAACGGTACCGAAGGTCTTTCCTATATGCTCACAAAGTCCACGGACGGTAATATAGTTGCCGTTACGGACAGAATAATACAGGCAATAGAAAACATCAACAAGAGATATCCCGATATTGAGTTCCAGGTCATGACCACCACATCGGATTATATCAAGACCTCGGTCAAAAATATCGTTGAAACGGCATTCCAGTCGGCGCTTGTAGCCGTTCTCGTGCTTTTGTTCTTCCTTCGTGACTGGAAGACATCGCTTATAATAGGTGTATCTATCCCTACATCAATGTTTGCGACCTTCGCACTTATGTATGTGTCGGGAATGTCACTTAACATGATCTCCATGGGTGGTGTGGTCATAGCCATAGGTATGCTCGTGGATAACTCGGTCGTTGTGCTTGAAAATATATTCCAGCATGCGCAAAAAGGAGAAAAGCCTTTTGAGGCTGCCGCAAACGGTACCAAAGAGGTAACAATGGCGATCATCGCCTCGACCCTTACTTCCATAGCCGTGTTCGGTCCCATGCTCTTCCTTAAAGATACAATGGGTCAGCTCCTTTCAAACATAGCACTTACCGTGGTTTATGCACTTTCCGCGTCTCTTATAGTTTCCCTTACATTTGTGCCCATGGCTTCCTGTATGGTAATGAAACAAAATGAGACAAATAAGCGCAAGAGAACAAGAAAAGGCGTATTCGGTACCATCAGCTATGTTATAGGCAAATTCCTTGCAGGCATGGATAACTTATATTCTAAGATACTTCATGCGGCTATCGGACATAAGCTTATAACTATAATTATAGCGCTACTTGTATTTATCGGTTCACTCGGTATATCTCGCTTCGTAGGTCAGGACCTTATGAGCCGAGGCGACGAGGGTGTTGTAAAAATAACCGCAGAGCTTCCTTCCGGCTCAAAGCTTGAAGCTACCGAAGCCATGCTTAACACTTTGCTTGACAGGATAGGCGAGGTGCCCGAACAAAAGAGTATGGTGGCATCCGCATCGGGTACAAGCTCAAGTGTCAGCACGTCGAGCGGACTTTCCGCAGGTTCTACGGCTTCCATCACTTACAACCTTGTCGATAAGGAAGAAAGAGACAGGAGCTCGGACGATGTTAAAAAGGATATTGAAGGAAAATTAAAGGGAATTGCGGGTGCGGAGATAACCGTATCTACAAGCAGCTCCGCCATGGGTAGCGTGGGCGGCTCGGGCTTTACCGTAAGAGTTAAGGGTAAGGAAATAGATGAGCTTAAGAGAGTTTATAACGAGCTTGCCGAAAAACTTACCGCAGACGGTGCAACAAATGTGGAAAGTAATTTGGATGACTCCATACCTCAGGGCAGTATCGTTATAGACAGAGCAAAGGCGGCAAAATACGGAATATCGACCGCAACCGTTGCAAATGCCGTAAGTGCCGCAAATAACGGTGTGAAGGCTACTACGTTTAAGGAAAACGGTACGGAGATAGATGTTAAGATCAAGTATGACGAGGAAAAGATCAACTACGTAACGGATCTTAACAACATCACCGTCACAACTCCCGCAGGTGCGGTCATACCCATTACGGAAATAGCCGATATTGAGATGTCGCTTGCGGCAACATCAATATACAGAAACAATCAGAGCCGTTATGTTCAGATAACGGGTGAGTATGAAGGCTTGGATGCCGCATCTCAAAAGGAAAAAATCACTAAAATATTCGATTCCTACGATTGGCCCGACGGATACAACTATGAATTTGCGGGCGTTACCGAAATGATGGGTGATACATTCACCAACCTTATTATCGTGCTTTTGGTTGCTATCATTTTGGTTTACATGATAATGGCTTCTCAGTTTGAGAGTTTCATTTATCCTTTTATACTTATGTTTTCCATGCCAATTGCCATCACGGGCGGTATATTCGGACTTTTCGTAACGAGAATGAACATTACTTCCTCGGTATTGATGGGCTTCATATTGCTTGTGGGTATGGTCGTTAACAACGGTATCGTGCTTATAGACTATGCAAACCAAATGCGAGAGCGTTACAATATTTGGGTGGATGAGGCGATGTATATAGCAGGGCCTTCAAGACTTCGTCCCATTCTTATGACTACCCTTACAACTATCGTGGGTATGATCCCTATGGCGTTTGCCATGGGCTCCGGTATGGAGAGTATGCAGCCTATGGGTATAGCCATTATAGGCGGTCTTACGGCATCAACATTGCTTACGCTCGTATTTATACCGGTGCTTTATTGTATGGTGGCATCCATACTTAGAAGGATAAAGTATTTCATGTTCGGCAAACCTATTGCAGAGGTCAAAGCCGAAAGGGAAGCACAGGAAAATCAGGAAAACAGTAAAGCGGATAATGTAAAGGAGGAAGAGTAATGAAGAAGAGATTGATATGTTTAACACTTGCGTTTACCGCTCTTTCCACAAGCATGGCGTTTGCGGGCATGACGCTCACAACAAGAAGAAACTACGTAAATGTTGCCCCCACCGTTAAAAATGCGGAGGGGGAGGACGTTTTCGGCGATGAACTGCTTACGGTGGATGAGGCTGTTCAAAAGGCGATAGATTTCAGTTCCGAGCTTAAAAAAGCGGATGAGGATAAGATCGTTGCAAGAAAAACTCTCGAAGATGTTTCCTTTGCATTTATGTATGCAACCGAGTGGCTTGAAAGCGACTCTTTGGCATCAAGCCTCAGAAGCCTTCAAATGGCTATAAGAAGCTACGATTCCACGAAGGAAAGCACCAAGCAGGTAATAGAATACAACATCAGAAAGATATTCTACGGAATACTCGATTGCGAAAGAAATATCAAGCTTTATGACGAAAGTCTTGCTCTTCAGGAGAAGAACATAAAGATTGCGGATGTACAGCTTAAACTCGGAAAAATAAGTCAGCAGGAATACAACGAGAAGGTCGCCGCATACGAAACTGCAAAGACTAACCGTCAAAACCTTGAGACCGCCATTTCCTCGGCTTATGCCTCACTTAATCAACTCATGGGAACGGATATCCAAAAGAAATACACCGTAAAGGTCGATGAGCCCGAATATGTGAGACTTGCGCCCATAGATGTGCAGACAGCAATAAATAAGGCAATAGCAA
Source organism: uncultured Clostridia bacterium (assembly GCA_946630405.1). Lineage (GTDB taxonomy): Bacteria > Bacillota > Clostridia > Lachnospirales > CAG-274 > UBA3680. The sequence continues at coordinate 4,425 of CAMOYW010000124.1, forward strand.
CCAATAACGGCATAAAGATAGCGGATGATAACGCTCAGACAAAGAAGTATGCTCTTGAAAGATATTCAACCGTGAACTCCACGCAAAAGAGAGAGGCAGTGCTTTATGACTACTCTCAGGCAACGAGAGCTGCGGAAAATGCAAGAACGAGCGTATCGGTGGGAGTCAAGACTCTTTGTGAAAGTATAGAATCTGCCGAAAAGACCCATTCCGACAACATTCGTCAGCTTGCGGTCGAAGAAGAGAAGCTTGCCGTACTTGAAACCCAGTTCAAACTCGGTAAGACCACTCAGGTAGCCGTGGAAGCTCAACAGCTTGCGGTAGATAAGCTCAAAGCTACCATAGAATCCGAGATATATTCACACGACTTGCTCGACATGAA
>CAMOYW010000125.1 GCA_946630405.1 uncultured Clostridia bacterium
GGTTTGTGTTCTTTATGCCATCTCATTACACCGAGAGGACGGTCGGGACCGGGTTTGGCGAGCCTCATCATCAGTCTGTTTCTTTCTTTCATTATGGCACAGCAAAAGCTGCTTTCATATGCGGGATCGTCGAGCACCATTTCGGCGCAGGTGAGTTCATCATCGTCGGTCACAAAGGCATAGCCGTGATCGCATATATACACGTTTCCACCAAGGTCGTTAAACATAATGATTTGATTTCTGAAATAATTTGCCCGTCTTTGAACATGCGGCATTTTTAAAGACGAATAAAAACGAAGCATTTCGGGAATATCGTCTTTGGTAGCTTCTCTTATGGGTATGCAATTCTCCACAAAATTATATTGATCTTTGCTTATGTAAAAGGCATCTTCAAATCCAAGCTTTTTATAATAATTAAACAAATTCTTATTTGCGGGGATAAGCATAGTTCCCTCTATGCCGTTAGCTTTGTCAAGCTCACAGCTTTTCTCTATCATCTCTGCCATTATCCCCTGTCGCCTGAATTCGGGCAAAGTAGCCGTTCCGTAAATATATGTAAGCTTTATCGGTTCATAGCCTACACCCTCAAGTAAATACGGCAACCTTTGAAGGGTAGCGACGATCTTGTTGTCTTTTATGTACACAAGTGTATTGTTATGCTCATATTCATACTTAAAAAAGAACTCATTATATCTCTCATCTTCTGCAAAACATACACTCCATATTTGCTTTATATCGGCAATATCCTCTTTAAAAGCGGATCTTATCATTTATTCATTCTCACGATATAGGAAGGCGTTCTGAACAAAGGGAAATAGCTTTCCTTTGCCTTTCTCAGGCTCTCTATACCGAGATCCTCCTCTCTGTCTATATACTTGACATCTGCGCAATTTCTTGCCGCAAACTCTCTGTTTATCATCTGATATGCCCCGTGAATATCCTTCTCCGCCTTTTCTATTTGAATAATAAAGGTATCGTCAAAGGCTTTCACTCCCAACGTAACTCCTATTATTTCTCCGTCAAGTCTAAGAATACCGCCCTTTATACCGAGTTTTTTATAGTTTTTAAGTGCGGTTGCGGTCGCTCCGAGCTCTCCCAAAAATTCATTATCGAGATTTGTCCATTTCAACTGATAATAAAAAAAGTCATGCAGGTTTTCGTCATTCAGGTCTTCATAACTCCAACGCCCGTCATATTCCTTTAAGAACCTGTTTACATGATTTTTCTTTTTATGGAATTTTTTTCCGCTCAGCTCTATCAGACTTTTGGCATCGTAAATATAATCCCTGTTAGACTCAAGCATTTCAAAGTTGAATACTCCGGGCATAGCTTCTTCAATACGCTTTTTGATCGGTTCGGGAATACATCCTATCACGGGTTCACATTTAATGTTTTCGCAGTATCTTATTATTTCACCCACCGCTTTTGAAATATCTCCGTCCCCTATGGGCGGCAGGAAAGACACACCATCTTCCATTGCAAACATAACATACAAAAATCCGTCATTTTCGCAATATTGCGTGTGATAGTACTTTGCCCATATCACAAGATCCACAAAGCAATAATCACACATAAAGTAATTTTCCCTTTTATAGTAGCTTTCGATAATTTCCTTATCGTCTATGGTAATATTTTTAAATTTAAGCATATTGTCCTATTTCTTTTATTATACCTTCTATGCCTTTTTCCCAAAACGCGCGAAGTTCTATGTTGAATCCCGCAATATTTGCCACCTCTGCAAGTGTATGAGTTCCCGTACTTTCAAGGAGCTTATCATAAAGGAGAGTAAAAGCTTTTCCCTCTTTTTCATAGCGTGCATAAAGGCTTCTTGCAAATATCAACCCGAATGCATAGGGGAAATTATAATAATTAAAATCCGCATCATAATAATGCGGCTTACATACCCACATATACTTATGCAGATACTCTTCATCAAGTCCGCCCGAATAAGCCTTTTTCTGTGCTTCGCTCATCAAAGAGCAAATTTCCTCACAAGAAAGAGGTCCGTTTTCTCTTTGCTTTATCACGGCATCTTCAAACAAAAATCTGGAATAAATGTCCAATATACACTGTGTAGCATTTTGAAGGTCGTTTTCTATTATTTCAAGCCTTTCCTCTTCATTGGAGTTTTTCAGCAGATGATTTAAAACGATGGTTTCACAAAAGTTAGATGCCGTTTCCGCAATGGGCATGGGGTAGAAGCTGTTTATCGCTCCTTTATCCATCACAAGAGAGCTGTGATAAGCATGCCCAAGCTCATGCGCTATCGTAAGCACATCGTTCAAAGAACCCTCAAAGTTTACAAGTATCCTGCTCTGCTTTATAGCAACTATATCCTCGCAAAAACCGCCCCCGCTTTTCCCTTCCTTTGGCAAAAGGTCTATCCACCTGTTTTCAAAGGCATTTTTCGCAAAATCGGCAAGCTTTTGAGAAAACCCTCCAAAGCTTTCAAGCACTATATTTTTCGCTTCCTCAACGGTATAGTTCTTGAAATGCTTTGTAACCGGTGCAAAAAGATCGTAGAAGGCAAGTTTATCCCCCTTACCTAAAAGTTTTGCCTTCTTGTTAAAATATACGGAAAGCTTCGGCACATTATCTTTAATGGCGGAAAGCATAGCTTCAAGCGAACGTTCTTCAAGCCTTGACTCAAACAAGGTCTGTTCAAGCACAGAAGAATAGCCCCTCATCTTGCTTACGGTCGCCACTTCACCTTTAATGGCATTTAAACAGTAAGAGATCGGGATCTCCACATTCTTATACGCTTTCAATTCCGTTTCATAAGCAAGTTTGCGTTTTTTCTCATCGTTACTGTAAGCAAGTGCTCTCACGCTTGCAAGCGGAAGCTTCTCTCCGTCTATTTCACAAACCAAATTGCTGACGATCTCTTCCCATTGCTTTTCCCAAAGCTTTGAGCCGTTCACCTTCATTCTTGCAAGCGAATCTTCCACATCGGGCGAAAGGATATGCTTAGCTCTCTCCATCGACTCCTTAATAAACAGCCTGTGCTCCGACAAAAGCTCACTTTGGGAAATATAATGATCGATATCGTCCACGGTTTTAAGGTATATCATAAATTTGGTCTCATGATACGCCTCATCACACTTTATCTCCTCGACCTTTCCGAGGAGCTTCATAAGCTCTCCGTTGGATGTGTCCACACTTAAAGCAAGATTCAAATACATTTCTATCTTGTCATAGTAGTGCAGTTCATTTTTAAGCGTTATATACTTTTCAAGCGTTGTTTTTATATCAGCCTGTCTCAAAAAATTGTTGTCCGCCCAGTTATTGAGCTTGGCAATAAGCCTCTCATAGCTCAATATATCATTTAAAAGTACGGCATCGCTCCCCGCATATATAGGAGTCAGATCCCAAGATGTTTCCATAAAACCCTCCGAGCTATAAACACTCCGTTACACATTCGGCAATATTCACTATCGTTCTGACGGCAGCCTCCATTGACTCCACACAAACATATTCAAAAGGTCCGTGAAAGTTACAGCCGCCCGTAAACATATTCGGGCAAGGCAACCCCTTAAAGCTGAGCATGGCACCGTCCGTCCCGCCTCTTATAGGCTCTATTCTCGGAGTGACCCCTGCTCTTTTCATCCCTTTTGCGGCTATCTCCGTCACAACGGGATATTTATCCATAATTTCCCGCATATTTTTATATTGATCGGTAATTTTGACCTTTGTAACATCCGAGCCGTATTTTTTGTTTATACCATCACAAACAAGGCAGAGCCTTTCTTTCATAAGTTCAAAGTTTTTTACATCAAAATCTCTTATTATAATCGTAATGTCTGCCCATTCAACATTAGCCGTAAGATCGGTCACATGATAAAAGCCTTCTCTTTTCTCCGTTGTAGACGGCGTACCGTACTTTTCAAGCTCAACGACTATTTCGGATGCCACCAGAGCAGCATTTATCATTATGTCCTTCGCTTCACCTGGGTGAACGCTTTTACCCTTCACTTCAATATTCGCTCCCGCAGCATTGAAGTTTTCGTAACTTAGCTCTCCAAGTTCCCCTCCGTCCACGGTATAGGCAAAATCACAGCCAAACTCCTCAACATCAAAATACCTGACTCCCGCTCCTATCTCCTCATCGGGAGTAAACGCAAGCCTAAGTTTGCCGTGCTTTATTTCGGGATGATTTGCAAGATATTCAAAAGCGGTAATAATTTCCGCAATGCCCGCTTTATCATCACTGCCCAAAAGGGTCGTACCATCGGAGCAGATTATACTCTTGCCGACATACTTTTCAAGCGACTTGAATTCTTTCGGATCAAGATCCTCACCTTTTCTTTTTATGCAAGACCCGTCATAGTTTTCAATAAGCATCGGCTTTATCCCGTTACCCGAACATTCGGGCGAGGTATCCATGTGGGATATAAAACCCACAGTCGGCATCCCTTCATAGCCCTCACTTGCAGGCAAGGTGGCGGTAACATAGCCGTATTTATCTGCCTTCACATCGGAAAGCCCAATTTGAGAAAGCTTACCCAAAAGCACTTCTCCAAAATAAAACTGCGACTCCGTAGACGGATAATCTCCGCTTACCGTATCCGATGATGTATCATAAGAAACAAGTTCAAAAAACAATTCCGTTAGATCAGTTCTGTTAATTTCCATAAGTGTGCTCCGTAGTTTAATCCGTTGATATGAGTTTAGTATAGCACAGATTCTAAGAGAATACAATTGTTTTATAAGTCTATGAAATACATCTATATAATTAAGGAAACACCGATTTATTTTTTCGCCCTTTAATCAGTGTTTACTTAGCTAAAATAAAA
>CAMOYW010000126.1 GCA_946630405.1 uncultured Clostridia bacterium
TTGTCCTATCTCTTAAAATCTTATCAGTTTCCCACTTTTGAAAAAATAAAGAGGTGCCTGTTTGGCACCTCTTAAAGGTTTGGTATCAGTATTTTACCACTACCAGCATTCTTGCAACAACGCTCGGGTCGTCTACAAGGTGAGCCGTAAGGGTAACTACATGTCCGCTCTTAACGCCTGCCCACTGGTTAATGGTGAACTTAAGGCTTGAATTTGTGAGCTTCTTGTTGGCATTTGAGCCCCAAAGGTAGAGCCAATCGCTCTCGAACCACCAGCTTGCGTTCTCCTGCTCGATGTAGTAAGCACCGCTTGCGTTGATCTTAATGGTAGCACTTTCGCCGGGCTTAACATTTACGCTGCTCTTCTCAAACTTAATGCTCTTGCTTGAAGAAGATGAGCTTCCGCCGCCCGAGGTGCTGCCGGAAGACTTGGTCGTAGTCTCTGTGATAGTTTCCTTTGTGGTCGTAGTCTTAGTTGTAGTTGTCTTTGTGGTAGTTTCTTTTGTTGTGGTAGTCTTTGTTGTGGTTTCCTTTGTGGTGCTTTCCGTAGTCGTTTCCTTTGTGGTCTTTACGGAAGAAGCCTTTTCAAAGGTAAGGCTCGATATGGCGGAGTTACTTCCCGATGTAGCACCCTTTATAGTGTATGTGCCTGCGGAAAGACTTACGCTTACGGAGCCCGTGCCCGTAGTAGTACCGTTTACAACGATACCCTTGCCCGATACAACAGCTGTCAATGTACAAGGTACATCAACTGTAAAGGTAATGGAATTGTCGCTTCTGAGCTTCACACAGTCGCTTTCAACACTTCTTACATTAAACACCATACCGGCGTATGTTGAGCTCTTACCCGATACTGTAGAGGAGTTGAGCTTATATGTTCCCATATCAACGGAACCTGCGGAAGGATCGCTTACGGGAGCCTGAGTTGTAGCCTCCGTGGTAGTCTCAACCTTCTTTGTGGTAGTCTCGGTCTTTTTGGTGGTAGTCTCAGTCTTCTTGGTAGTTGTCTCGGTCTTCTTTGTGGTAGTTACTGCTGCCTTTGTGGTAGCCTCGGTGGTCTTTTCGGTAACGACCGTTGCCTTACCTGCACCGCCGCCTACGCTTACAAGAGAGCTCTTGTAAGAACCCATAGCGTTCTTTAAGGAGCTGTCCACAGCGTAGCTTGAAGCATCGTTAAGTATGCTGTAGCTGTTTCTGTTCTTGGGGAAATCTCCGCCGTTCATTCTACCTGCGGCAGCCTTTACCTTTGAAGGTACGCTGTCGGTAGAGTCAAGAACGTTAACTGCAAGATCCCAGCTTGTATCGAAGTTATTATATGCAGTGCCGCCCTTTGCAGCTTTGTACTCGGAGCCGACCTTTGCATTTCTTGAAGAAACCTCAATTGCATCGAACTGAGTTGAAGAGTCATTCTGAGTCTTGTACTGGAGCTTGCTTGCATCTATATTGTTGAATGTGAATTTATTATTGTACGCCTTGATAACGCCGCCGTTTTCTCCCGAGAAAGTACCTGCACCGCTTGCATCGGTACCCTGACCGGAGATCATCATAGGTCTTGTTGTGTCAAGGAAATAGTTGTTTTCAACAAATGCGGAACCGCCGCTTGTCATACCCACGCCGTACTTTGCACATGAGTCAAAGTAGTTATTGTATACGTGAACGGACATCGTTCTGATACGGGGATGACGGGAATCGGAATGGTCGAACCAGTTGTGGTGATAAGTAATGAAACAATCCGTTGTTTCGCTCTTCATACCGCAAAGGGAGCTTTTTCCGTTGTCCCAGAAATGGTTGTAGGAGAATGTAACATAGGTGGATTTACCCTTTACATCCATAGTTCCGTCGCCCTTAGCCTGGTCGGCATCTCCGCCCGTATTACCGTAGAAGCAGTCCATATTGTGGACCCAAACGTTACAGTTGGCGGTATCGAGGGAAAGTGCATCGTCCATGCAAAGCATGATACCGAAGTTTCTTATCTCAACGTTACCTGCGTTTCTTATAAGGATACCGAAGTTCTTTATGCAGGCATCCTCACCGATACCTTCTATTGTAAGGTTCATTCTGCTGTAAGCAGCCTTACCCTTGACCTGAAGACCCTCTGCAGAAGAACCGAAAGCGTCCATGTCACCTGCATCTATACAGCCTATGATACGGATGTCAAGACCTCTTGTATCGTATCCTTTTTGTAAACCGTAAATGATGTTCTGGAAACCTGTATATGTTGTCTTTGTACCCTTTGCATCGGAAATGATGTCTGCCTTGACGGTCTTGGCAGTGGAAGGGGTAACATAAACCACCTGAGCGGTGGAAAGAAGGGTACCGTTATCGTTGTAAGCACCCGAACCCGTCTTGTATGTGGAATTGGATGAGAAAGCAGAACCCGAACGGTCATAGCTCGATACGCTAAGTCCCGATACCTCATCATAAGCAATGGTCTTTCCGCTTGAGTCAACTGCCTCAACTCTCATGGTGTAGTTGCCCTTTGCAAGACCTACCGCATCCGCTCTCCAATATGAGCCGTATGAACGAATAAGGGGATCGTCAAGCTGTGTATAGGAGCCGCCGTCTTTTTTGATGTAAGCTCTGTAGCCCGAAGCACCGCTCACGGGTGACCACTTAACATAAGCGCTCTCATTCCAGCCCGATTGCTCGGTTATAGTTACGCTTGCCGCATTTGCCACCACAACGGGTACAGCGTATGCTGCGGCAAAGGATGTTGCCGTAACGGTCATAGCCGCAACGACCAGCTTACCGAGAAGCCTCTTGAATCTCATTAATAAAACCTCCTCATGGGTTGGTGATGAAATGATTTATCGACCTTGCCTTTGTCGATATTGCGTAAGCGATATGCCTGTTATCGCTTATATGCAATATTGCCTATTCATTATCATCACGCTCTTATTGCAAACAAGTGCATTATAAAGAATTGGTCCTTTTTTTCATATATCAATTTTTAATCAATTTCTAATCAGTTTTTAATCATATTGCACAAATGACAAGATAATAACATAACATTTGTGCAACATCCCTTTTAATTTTGTCAATACTGCACCTATATTGCCCCGATTTTTGTGCATATTTTTTTGAGAAAGTCTTTTGTTCACAAATTGTTTACATATTACCGTAATATTACAATGCCGCAGCCCTCTTCCGTATTTTTCCGAATTTTTTCTTACAAAATCCAATTACCTTAGACATATCCTTTAATATATGATATAATGCTATGATGTAAAGTTTGTGAGTAATCAAACGAGCCTTTAAAAAGGAGAACAAATATGAGTGAAGTTATGGAAAAAGTCAGCCTCGGAGAGATCGGCAAGGTGGTCGCCCAAGAAGGCAAGATCCTTGTGGTCGAAATGGAGAAAAAGGAGGCTTGCGCCAAATGCCGTGCCTGTTCCGCAGGTCTTGAAGGCAAGACAATGGTCATCAGAGCTCAAAACCTCTGCAACGCCCAAATAGGCGACAATGTGGAAGTAAGGCTCGACAACTCCGACTTTCTGCGTGCCGTTCTTATAATGTACGGTATACCTTTTCTTGCGTTTGCAACGGGCATATTTGCGGGCTACTACGGCTGGTCTTTCCTGATAGGCACCAAAGCCGCCGAGCTTGCGGGTTTTGTACTCGGCATAGCTTTTGTGCTTGCGGCATACGGCATAATAAAACTAAACGAACCTCGCTTTAAAAAGGGAAACTATGTTCCCAAAGCAGTAGCGAGGGTATAAGGCGATAAAATGAAAAAATACTTAAAAAGAATACTGAATTTTTGTATGGGAGTGCTTATTTCGGCAGGTCTTTTGCCCGCGCCGAACGTGTATGCACTCGGTGAAGGAGTCTGCTACGAAAAAAAGACCGTAACGGACATTGCTAAAGGCGTTACCTACGAAAAGAGCCGCAGACTGTACCAGGCAGGCTGGATGGACGTTTACGTGCTTACCGTGGATGCAAACTCCTCGGATATAGACTTTAATATACTTGAAGCCACCGACGGTCTGGGACTTAAAAAGACCGTACCTACCCTCGTGGAGCAGAATAACGCCATAGCGGGTGTAAACGCTGACTTCTTCGGTTCGGGAAACCCCCGTTCAAGCATGGGTGCGGTGGTAAAAGGCGGAAAAGCGGAAGCGATACCCAACTATTTCAACGGCAGTGAAAACCGCTATGCGGGCTTTTTCATCGACAACGAGGGCGTACCCTTTATAGACTACCTTAAAAGCGTAATGGGCTTCTACGCAGGCAGCGAAGCACCCATTACCGTAGGTGCGAAAAACAAGGTGACGGACTTTTCCTCACCCGTCTGTTTTGACACCTCCGTTATGACCAACACGGCACAGCTTGATGCCAACTTTTCAAATCTGACGAAAATAGTAGTGCAAGACGGCACCATAATACAGATTTCGGCTCCCGGGGAGACCGTCAACATTCCTTCGGGCGGATACATAATAGTGATGAACAACTCCACCAGACAGAGCAAGATAAGCTGGTATTCGGTGGGCATGAAAGTCGCATTTAACGAAACGGAAAACTTCCTGTTCCGTCCCGCAAAGGAAATAAGCTCGGTAATGTTCGGCATAAGCGGCGGAGGCGAGCTTTTAAGAAACGGAGAATATATTTCAAGCGGCCTCATCATCGGCGAAAAAGCACGAAATCCCCGTACCCTTTTGGGCGTAACACAGGATAAAAGCAAAGTTATAATAGCCTGCATAGACGGCAGACAAAACGGTATAGGTGCCACACACTACGAGGCGGCACGCATAATGAAAGAATATGGTGCGTATGATGCCATACACTT
>CAMOYW010000127.1 GCA_946630405.1 uncultured Clostridia bacterium
ACCTTCTCATAATTATTCTCTCATTTTCAAAATACAATGTAAATGTTATGGTATAATTATACTTAAATTTCGCCGTAAATACCATAAAATCAAGCAAATTTAATATATTTGTAATAAGCGAGTAACAAAACAGCCACCATTTAAGGTGACTGTTTTTGTAAATACTATTTAAGCAATGCGGACAAAACGGTTATTTCTTCTATATTTACCGGTTTTTCTTCGCTGTTTGTTTTACCTAAAGGAATTTGTTTGTTTTTTCCGTGGTAATCACTACCTGCGGATATATATAAGCCGTATTTATCGGCAAGAGATTTTAAAAATGCAATTTTGTTAAAATCGTATTTTGAATAATAACACTCTACTCCGTCAATTCCGAGTTCAAAGAGCCTTTTCAGGTATAAGGGTATGTCCTCTTGAGGTGTTTCCTTTTTTCCTTCTTCGCCGAATGGGTGCGCCCACACAGCAAGTCCGCCCGCCTTATGGATACCTTGTATTATCTCCTGTGCGGAAAGCCTGATGTCGGCACATTCAAACTTATTGATATAGGTTTTTATTGTGCTTCCGATATCTTTCGCATAGCCCTTTTTAACGCAAAGAGCCGCTATGTGGAGCTTTCCCACACCTTTTTGCTCCGTAAGTTCTTTACGCTCTTCATCAGTAAATTCAAAGCCGAACATTTCACTTAGACCGTCAAGCCGCCTTATAAGCTTTTGCCTACGAAGCTCGCTCCCCTTATTTAAAAGAGACAATATCGCTTCATTTTCGGGGTCGAATCCGTATCCCAGAATGTGACAGGGAAAACGATCAAAACATGTCATTTCGACCCCAACTATATATTTAAGATCCCGTATATTCTCTTCTTTTATATATTTAAGAGCATCAACGGTATCGTGATCGGTTACGGAAAAGACGGAAATTCCCCTTTTTTTGATTTTTTCAATAAGCTCACTCGGGCTGTCCGTTCCGTCAGAACAGCTCGAGTGCATATGAAGATCCGCTATCATAAATCAATACAAAGCTCCACGGGACAATGATCGGAGCCTAACACATCCGTGTGAATCTTAGCAGATATAAGCTTATCATCAAGAGAGCTGCTTGTGATGTAATAATCTATACGCCAGCCTGCGTTCTTTTCTCTTGCCTTAAAGCGATAGCTCCACCATGAATACACGCCTTCAAGGTCTGGATAAAAGTACCTGAACGTATCGGTAAAGCCTGCTTCCAAAAGCTCCGACATCTTTCCTCTTTCTTCATCCGTAAAACCCGCATTTTTACGGTTTGTTTTGGGATTTTTAAGGTCTATTTCTTTGTGAGCTACATTAAGGTCTCCGCAAAGTATAACGGGTTTATCTTTATCAAGATTTAAAAGATAGTTTCTGAAATCGTCTTCCCATTTCATTCTGTAAGGAAGCCTTGCAAGCTCGTTTTGTGAATTGGGAGTATAGCATGTAACGTGATAGAACGAGTCAAATTCAAGTGTTATCACCCTACCCTCCGTATCGTGCTTTTCCATACCTATACCGTAAGTCACATTAACAGGCTCTTGCTTAGTAAACACCGCAACTCCCGAATAACCCTTCTTTTGAGCGTAACACCAATAGTCGTGATATTTCGGTAGATTAAGCTCTATCTGACCCTCTTGAAGCTTGGTTTCCTGTAAAGAAAATATATCTGCATCCGCTTCATTGAAAAAATCCAAAAAGCCTTTTCCAACACAGGCACGAAGTCCGTTTACATTCCAGGATATAAGCTTCATTTGTTTATCTCCTCTATAAATCTGTCGATACAGTAGCAGCCTGTTTCGTAGGAAACGGAGTTTGTGTTGATAAGAGCGTAGGTTTCCGACATATCTGCTTTATTATTCAAGCTTTTGAGTGCTCTGTCGGTTACGGTGCGTATAAATTCTCCCGTCAAAACAGCTTCGGGAAGGAATTTGTTACCTTGAACAGCCGTAACTATTCCCAAGGCTTTTGCGTTTGCAAGAGCGGTATAATAAGGCTTACCCACGGGAACATCGTCAAAGTTATTTTTAATGTTTTCATTCCTGTGCATTGCATTCATAAGCATTTCCACATACTCCGCTCTTGTCATCGCTTTGGATTGATTGAGCTTTGAATCTATTATATAATCCTTTAAGGATGCGGAAGAAAACTTCATGCTGCTTATTATTCTGTTTGCAACGGTCTTTGCTCCAAATACGCTGAATGTATCAGCCTTAAGCTTACCGCTTTCATCATAAGCGTTAAGCACCTTGCTACCCTCAAAGCCCATGGTTTTATAAAGCTCTTCGGTAACGGAAGTAAGGTTTACAAAGAAAAGCTCATGCTCGTTTACAAGCTCGGTCACAGCCTTTGTGTAGGGATTTTCGGTAAATACAAGCTCCTTACCGCTTTCCGCACGCTCCGTATACGGTGTAAGCAATATAACGACCGCTTTTTTATCAAGAGCCGGTTTAATGTAATAGTTGTACATATAGTATTTAAACGAGCCTTCGGTCTTTTCATTACCCACTGCGGATGAATAATGCTCGACATCGCTCATATCTTCATCCCCGTTTCCGAATGCTATAAATACATAGTCACCGAGGTCAAGTTCATTTAAATACTTTTTGTAATTTTCGGTTTCAAAGTAGCTCTTTGCGGTCTCTCCCGATATCGCAAGATTTTTAACGCTTACCTTTTCGGATAGTGCATCCCCTATATAGTTAGCGTATCCGTCCGCTTTTACCGAATAGTTTTTCTCCTCACAAGCGGCACCGTCACCGCCCAAAATAAACAAATCGGCTGTTTTGAGGCTGTCGGTTCTTTGTACCGTCTTAACGGAGGTTTTAACATGCTCAGAAATGTTTTTTATATTCATTTCCTTTAGCTTATCTGCAAGTTTACTTGCAATAAGATTTGCACCGAATTTATTGTAGTGCGTAAGGTCTACGCTACCGTCTTCTTTTATGTTGTGAAGACCTTGTGTAGTCATCACACCGTAACTCTCATAAAGCTGCTTTGTGATGTCAAACATATTTACAAAAAGCACCTTTTCTTCTTCGGCAAGCTGGACTGCGGAGAGTACATAACCGTCATTCTTACCGAAATGAGGTACTATTTTACCCTCGCTGTCAAAGAAAATCCTGCATACGGGAGTAATGATAACGGGGGTTGCACCCGTACTTTTTACCGCCTTTATATACTGCGATAAATACCATTTGTAAGTACCGCTGTTGTAGGGGTAAAAGGTAGTATCGTAGGGATATTCCGAATTTTTATAAGTATCGTAGAGAGCCTTTGGCGTATTGGTTTTAACGGCAGGCGTAGAGGGATAAATACCGTTTGCATCAGGCTCGCCAAGCACAACGGAGTGCTCCATAAACGCCGTATCATCCGTTCTTTGGTCGTTTGTTCCGAACTGTATAAACACATAATCTTCGGGCTTAAGCTCGGATATGACCTCTTTAAGTCTACCTTCGTTTATATATGACCTTGTGCTTCTACCACCCTCGGCTTTGTTGATTATTTCCACATCATCGTCAAAGAAATTAACAAGGTATTCGCCCCAACCGCCTATGGTATTATCATTTCCGTAGTGCTTAACAGTGGAATCTCCCATAAGGAATATCCTCTGCTTTGCAAGAGCATCTTTATTTGATGAATTGAGTGCAAGCGTATCCAAAAGGATAATACCGTCGCATTTATAAGCTTCAACGGCTACGGTACCGTATTTAAGTGGATTTTCGTCCTTGTACTTTAAAGACGCAAGATTTTTAGCATCCGAGTCAAGCTTAAGAGTTACGGTAACGGTCTTATCATTTTGAGCAAAATTAATGTAAAAATAAGGGTTGTTCTCGCCTGCTGATTGAGGGAGATTATTTTTAACGCTCTGCTCGTCACTTGCAACAAGAGTCTCTTTACCGTCACTGTATTTATAGAGATAAAGCTTAAGGCTCTTTCTGTTGCTTCCGCGGTCTAATTTAAGCTTGTAGTAGGAATTATCGGTCTTTGCGATATAAAAATCGACTTCCGAGCCGGAGCTCAAGCCTGTTTTGTCGGGAGAAAACCTCGCTCTTATTTTAAGCTTGGTATTAAAAAGAGAAGCACCTTTTTTGTATGTGAGCTTTGCACTGTCCCCCGAAGGTGTGACAAAGCTGTTATATGAGTTTTTGGTGACCTTCCAGTTTTCGGAAGCCCAGCTTTCGCTTACGGACTCAAATCCCGTTCTTGTGACGGGATAATCGGTTCCCGATGCGGTAACGGAGCTTTCCGTTTCTACTCTGTAAGGAGCACCGTATTTTTCGTATGTGGTACGTGTGGCAGGCAGGATATCAACACAAATCTTATAGCCCTCATCTTCGGGACAGGTTTCGTACGATTTGTAATACTCTCCCACACCCTCCTTAAGGAGTATACTTTCATTCCCTTTCACGGCATACCAGCGTATTTTCGCAGCATCAATGGCATTATCCGAGTCCAATTTATATGAATAGGTCAAGAAAGTACTCTTACCTACGGAAAGACTGTTCGTATTTGAAAGAGCCGCTTCCTTAATTTCGGGAATTTCCGTACGCTCGGGAGTGACATTAACAAGTACGTTTGTGCTAAAGCCGTTACTTCCGATTACACTCACAAGAGATTCACCTACAACAATACCCGTAATTTTACCCGAAGAGTCGACACCGAGTACCGAGGAATTTGATGATTGATATGTAAACGCACCGTTTCCGCCCAAAGCACGCGCGGAAAGAGTAACCGATTCGTTCACGGGAAGTTCGTAAAC
>CAMOYW010000128.1 GCA_946630405.1 uncultured Clostridia bacterium
ATGGATTTATTTTCCGCATACGATGAGCTCAACAGGTTCGGGAACAGTAAAGCGATAAGACAGGAGCTTAAAACGCTTGTTGAGGCTCATAATACAAAGGATACGACTGTTATTATAGCCACATCGGGTTATATCACAAACGGATTGGTGGGCGCAAGGTGTGCCGTAAATTACGGCGATTATAAAGAGGCTTTTTCGGAACTTAAAGAGCTTATAAAGGCAAATCCCGAGCCGACTTACAGGATAAATATCTGTATTCCGAGAACGTGGCCCGAAACCAGACTTGTTCGCATTTGGAAAACCGATGAAAAAAGTCTCGGACTTGCTCATTTTTTCATAAAAGCCACGGGAGTAACAGACACCGAACTTAAAGAAAAATACGAATACGTCACACCCGTACAGCTTATAGTTGAGTATTCCTATGTGAAAAATAAATCAACGGAGCTTGGCGTAAACAAACTTGAAACATGGGAAAAAGATTTCCTTGATCATTTTGAAAAAGAGTATTCTTCACCGGAGTACAGAGCATATATTGATGCTTACGAACTGCCTTTTAAGGCGACGGCAGATATGTTTAATATGCTCTTGGAGATGAAGAGTGAGGGGTACAATATTGATATTGTGGTGGGATGTGACGATCATAAACTGCCCGACAGTATAGCGTATTTGGAGGGTAAGAGCCTGTTTGATACGCCAAAGGAAAACGGCGTGCCTGTCAAATTCAGCTTTGCCCGCTCCTATATGTGTGTGTACCCGAATTCGATCGAAAAAACAATAGAATCTCATTTCGGTATACAAGAGAGAAATCTTTCCAAAAGAGGGATGGGTAAGGACATTAATATTATTCACGGTGCGGACGAGATCCCGCAGCTTATGTATGCAAGGGATTATACGCAAAGACATTCGTGTTCGGCAAGGTTTGATATAAGGTTTAACGATATAGTCAATAAAGTCGCCGCTTTTGATGTAAAAAGGCCTGCCGATATTTTAAGAGGAGATATTGCATTTACAAGAGGTGCGGCTACGGGCTATACAAATAAGCCGTTTTCCTTTTTTGTTTACGATTACAACAGCAAAAAGGCAAGTTCCATAGGTTTAACTCTCAAAGAAATGGTAAATGCCAATAAAAACGGTAATAATGTAGGTCTTGTTGAATTATACAGTACACCCACAAGTTCCAATTTACTTTATAAAAAGCTTCTTGCAAGCAGTGAGGCTGCACATACCACAAGGCTTGCAACGGGAGTGTGGCAGCTTGATACATACAGTGCATGGAATACAAATGCCAACGCTATCGGGCTTGGAGTTGCTCAGGCGCAGGTGTATGCTGTTGCCGAGGATAAAGGACTTTTGGGCAAAAATGAAATTCTTGCTCAGGCGCAGCTTCTTGCCACGCATATTCTGGAAGACGGCGAGTATACAAAGCACGGTAAGCTGGAGCTTGTAAACAGAAGCTTCAAGCCCGCAGACCTTGAAAACAGTGAAGACCTGTATAATGTATTGAATACGGATGAGGTAATGGACGCACTTAAAGGTGCGGAGTTTAAAACGGGGGACGAAACATACAAGATAGAGGATATCGGGCTAAAGGTTTATACCTTCCCGTGGATGAGGACGTTTGAGTGTTATCTTGAAAATGATGTGAAGTTGGGGTGATGATATGCAGCTGGTGACCACATTACAAATGAAAAATGCCGAAGAGTACGCCATTAACGATAAAGGTGTGCCGTCCATATTGCTTATGGAAAATGCCGCAATAGGTGCAAAGGAAGAAATAATGAAACTTGCACCGAAGAATGTGGCGATCTTCTCGGGTAAGGGCAATAACGGAGGTGACGGCCTTGCCATTGCAAGGGCGCTTATAGCTTCGGGTGTCTCCGTAACGGTTTATTTTGTGGGAGAGCCCGAAAAAGCTACCCTTGATTGCAATACCAATTACTGTATATTAAGTGCATACAATACAAAGATAATAAAGGTAACGGAGGGCTTAAAAATCGACCTTTCGGGGTATGATGTGATCGTTGATGCCCTGGTGGGTACGGGGCTTAAAAAGAAGCTTTCTCCAAAATATGCCGAGCTTGCAAATCTTATAAATGCCGCAAGTGCAACGGTGGTCGCCATAGACTGCCCTTCGGGGATAAATGCCGATACGGGTTGGGATTACGGTACGGGTGTTTATGCCGATATTACGGTCACTTTTCACAGGGCAAAGCTCGGACTTTATCTTTACCCCGCGTATGAGCATGTAGGCAAGATAGTGGTAAAAAGCATAGGTATCCCCGTGGAAGAAAGCGAACCTTATACCGCCTTTGTGCTTGACGAGATAAAAGGACTTTTACCGAAAAGAAAGGCTAATACTCACAAAGGGAGCTACGGCAAGGCGGTGTTTGTATCGGGATGCGATACCATGGCAGGTGCCGCCGTGTTTAACGCTTTATCCGCATATAAGGTGGGTGCGGGTCTTGTAAATGTATGCACGACTTCAAAGGCGATAGATATTATACATACCCTCGTGCCCGAGGCTATAACCACTTTCAGAGAAGAATATGCGTCTCTTATAAATACAAGAGATACGGTGATTGCGTGCGGTTCGGGGCTTGGCAGAGAATGTGACGATATAGTTTATGAGCTTATTAAAAAATATAAGGGAACTCTCGTGCTTGATGCCGATGCCCTTAATGCCGTTTCCGAAAATATCGACATTCTTAAGGAGCGTTCGGGAGCTTGTATCATAACTCCTCATATAAAGGAAATGGCAAGGCTCACGGGTTCCGATACGGCTACCGTGGCGGATAATATGCCGAAACTGGCTCTCGAAATGGCTAAAAAATATAATATTATCGTTATGCTTAAGTCCGCTCATACCGTCATTGCATCCCCTACGGGCGACATTTGTATCAATATAACGGGTTGTTCCGCACTTGCAAAAGGCGGAAGCGGAGATTGCCTTACGGGAATAGTGACGGGACTTTGCGCGCAGGGGATGGATCCCTTTGAGGCGGCGTGTCTTGGAGCATACATTTTCGGTAAGGCGGGAGAAAGAGCAGGGGAGAAGTATACTATGTACGGCACGACCGCAAGAGAAGTTATTGACGAAGTGCCGAACGTGATAGCGGAAATCTGAAATGGAAAAATATACACTCATTAAAAAAGAAGAATTACCCGAACTTAATGCAGAAGGCTGTGTTTATATCCACAAATGCGGAGCGAGGGTCGTACATATAAAGACCTGTGACGGCAACAAGGTGTTTTATATAGCCTTTCCCACTTTGCCGAAAAATGACAAAGGCTATCCTCACATAACCGAGCACAGCGTGCTTTGCGGTTCCGAAAAGTACAGATTGAAGGACCCGTTTAATATACTTGATAAAGGTTCGATAAATACCTACCTGAACGCAATAACATACAGTGATAAGACCGTATATCCCGTTGCAAGTACGAGCGAGAAGGACTTTGAAACTCTTATGCGTGTATATATAGATGCGGTGCATAAGCCTCTTATTTACGAAAATGAGGGTATATACAGGCAGGAAGGCTGGAACAGCAACGGCAAAGAACTTAACGGTATCGTTTTGAACGAGATGAAAGGTTCTCTTTCGGATCCCGAAAGTTATCTGTATCAAATGTGCAAAAAGGAGCTTTTTAAGGGAACTCCCTATGAATATTATTCTGCGGGACTGCCCGAAGCTATATCAAAAGGCACTTGGGAAGAACTTAAAAATTTCCACAAAGAATACTATCATGGGTCAAGAGCGGTGGTATATCTGTACGGAGATATGGATATAAGTAAATATTTAAAGATATTGGACGAAGAGTATTTTTCCGAATACGATTATCGTGAACCGTACAGCTATCCGAATGTGACCGGATCCGGGAAAAAATGCTTTACTGCATATAAAGGTGAAGTAGATGAGGAGTGCGCGGTCATTTGCTATAATATCGGGGAAAATAATGATCCCGTGTTAAGCTATGCGCTTGAAATACTTATCGCTTCGGCGGTAAATTGCGAAGGCTCCGTTTTTAAAAAGATGATAACCGAAAAAGGTCTCGGGACCGACATAAATGCCGCTGTGGATGATTACGGACATTTGACCGTTGTTTCCGTTGCGGTGAAGAATTTAAAGTGCGATGCCGATACCCTTTATAATGAATTAAACAAGCTTTGGAGAGAGCTTGATAAGGAAAAACTTGGTATAAAATGGACGGCAGCCAAAAACAGTGCTTTGTTTTTTCTAAAAGCGAGAGATTTCGGCTATAAGCCCGAAGGTCTGCTTTACGGGCTTATGCTTATGGATACCGTAATGAGCGGCGAGTATAGATTTGAAGTATTAAATTTTGCCGAATGTTTTGAAAAAGCCGAAAAAGCAGACATAAAAAAAACGATAAGAGAATACTTTTTAGATAAGGGCTGTATAGGTGTGCTTAAAAAGGGAGATGAACAAAATACGGAAGAGATCCCTCCCCAAAATGATGGATCCCTTATCATCTACCATGAGCAAACCGACAGCGAAGAGGCTGTAAATTCCATACAGGTCACTAAACCGTCCGATATTAAAAAAGAGCCTAAGCAGATCGAGTATGAATGTTTGGGCGAGAATACTTTTATACCTCTTAAGACAGATGATATAATTTATGTGGATCTGTATTTTGACGGCGGAGCATTAACGGATGAAGAACTTACCGCTCTCGGTGTTTATCCCTCGGCGATACACGCCTATGATACCGAGCTTATGGACAGGCTTGCCG